>JASEHA010000006.1 GCA_030018795.1 bacterium | reverse complement strand
GATAGCCAATAAATGATCGTCGGCCAGCAATTATTTCTTCAATACATTTGGAAAGAAGTCCCCATTGGTCTGTGGGAAGGTTAAAGCTTGTTCTAAAGATTAAGGATAGTGCGTTGACGCGGACCCTGCTCGGTACGGTGTGATTCAACGATTTTATAGGTAGAATACGTGGTGTTATTACTTTTATTTTTGTGGGTAACTTCTCGTATAAACATGGAATACATTATATCACAAAGCCGTCGGGAAGTCAAGGTCTTTTTTGGGCTTCTTGTGAGATTTTGGCACTACGAGGCAGTTTTTCAATAGCTTGTTTTTGAAACTTGTTGATATAAAAGAACTTAATTTTTAGATGTGGTGAAAAACAACGGCTAATCGGCTGCTTGAAAGCCTCCCTTCGCGAACTTGGGTTAAGACTATCAGAAGAGAGGTTATTAATATCCCCGGCAACATCATGGGCAAAGATAGATTCTGTCGAATCAGGTTGGCTGCCAATAAAGTGCTTCAGGCTATCATCCAAACCATTAAAAAGAATCTGGATGCATTTCTCTATTTCGTAGCCAATAATTTTATTCCTTGCAAGTGTTGATATTGTCCTCAAATCATATCCATATTCAATTTTCAAAGAGCTATAACACCCGTAATGTGCCCAAATTACTAACCTTTAGTTTGTCCTCAAGTCCACAGATAACCAAATCTCACCTTTATCATATTCCCTTCAGACTGAATCTCATTTGAATATTAATAATTGTAAGATTTTACAGCATATGCCATTTCTGCTTGCCTCTACTTGCCGATTTCAGGTTAATATTAAACATTCTTAATAGAATATCAGGAAAGCTGATATTTGTCAATAATTTTGTAATCAAACCACAGGGCAAGGGCAAGGAGGTAGCACCCCAGTCACCTGCGTCAGACCAGGGCACCAGTCATCAGACTGCCAGAGAGGCTCTCTCCTACCCCTGCTATACGACAATTGATGGTTGACACGACACAAGTTAATCGATGCGACCAAACACAGGCCATCAAAATTACTTGGGTCCAATGCCAAAACTTCCTTGACATGTAACTAAATCCATGCTACAATAATTATCTATGGAAGAATTATTTGAGATTGTTGATGAGCAGGGGAATGTCATTGGTCAGGCATTGCGTGGAGAATGTCATCGTAATCCCTGTCTCCTTCATCGGGTCTCTCATGTCCTGGTTTTTAATTCGCAAGGCAGCCTTTACCTTCAGAAACGATCTATTAATAAGGATATCCAGCCAGGGAAATGGGATACATCTGTAGGCGGACACCTCAATCCAGGTGAAACCCATGAGGAGGCAGGTATCCGTGAAATGGCTGAGGAATTGGGGATACAAAATACAGCACTCACCTATTTGTACGATTATATCTGGAGAAGCAATTGTGAGTCTGAACTGGTAAGAACTTTTATGACTGTATATGATGGTAAAATCACATATTCGCCAGATGAGATTGAAACAGGAAGATTCTGGACTCATGATGAGATTAAACACAACCTCAATAAGGGTGTCTTTACCCCAAACTTTGAGGTGGAATATGAAAGGTATGGGAGAGCAGTTAGCTCAGAGAAAGAATGAGCTAATGGCTAACTGCTCATAAGGTGTAGACAATGATCAAAGCAATTATATTTGACATGGATGGATTGATGGTGGATACAGAATATTTGTATTCTATTGCCCTGCAAAAGATTGCCCAAAAAAGGGGAAAAGACTTTACCCTGACATTAAAAAAGGCAATGATAGGCAGACAGGGTACATCGAGCATGGACATTTTTAAGGAGCGTCTTGGTCTTGAGGAGACAGCAGAAGAGCTTTTGACTGAACGAGAGTGTATCTATGGAGATCTGCTGCATGAGGCTGAATTAGTACCCATGCCTGGTCTTCTTGAATTGCTTTTACTGGCTGATGATATGGCCATACCAGTGGCTATTGCTTCCTCTTCCCAAGAACGATGGATCGGGATTGTGCTAAATAAATTGGGAATAAATAACAGATTTAAGGCAATAGTTTCAGGGTATGAGGTGAAAAATAGCAAGCCATACCCTGACATTTACCTGCTTGCAGCAGAAAGATTAGGGATACAATCACAATATTGTCTGGCTCTGGAAGATACCCCGGTAGGCATTGAGGCAGCAAAAAGAGCGGGCATGATCTCTGTAGCTGTCCCAAACAAGTATTCAAATGGTCTTGACTTTTCTATGGCTGATATGGTTATAATCAGTCTGAAGGATGTGGAAAATGAGGTGTTTAACAAATATGCAGAGATGTAAGATTTTATTGGTAACAGCATGGATAGTGTTTGGCAGCATCGGTTGGTGCATGGCAGGGACAGATGAGATAGATGAGGCAGGGAGCAGGACAACTTATCAGGCTGGTGCATGGCCAGCTGGCATAGCTGTGGGAGATGTTAATGGAGACGGGCTGAATGATATTGTTTGTGCAAATTATAATGACAACACCATTAGTGTGTTTATTCAGGATAATGGACGGTTGTTAGAGCAGGCAACATATTCTACCTTCCTGAATCCACTTGGGGTTGGAATTGGGGATATTGATCTGGATGGCCGAAATGAGGTTTCTGTGGTATGTGCTGGTGCAGATATAATGAGCATATTTGGTCAGCCAACCATAATCAATGGCAGCATCTCTATCAGGTATGGCAGCATCACCCTTGATGGCACAGTAAGCCTTTCTGGGATAAAAACGTTTGCTGGAGAGATAAAGATTGATGAGAAATCCATGGGAAAGGCATGGCTTATTGATAACAACCTCTGTTTGTTTCAGGTTATGTATGGAACGGTCACATTGCTTGGCTCTGGCACACTTAATGGACATATCTCCAGGATGTCTTCCTTTACATTGGAAGGGGCTATCAAGGTTAGTGATGGGCTAAATACCTTTGATGCCAATGTATCCTTATCTGGAGAGACAGGTAAAACACTCATAAATATAGCCAATTACGCTACAAAAAGGGCACCCTATGGGTTAAGCATGGGGGATATTAATGGGGATGCAAGGGATGATATTGTTGTGGCAAACCTTGGGGCAGAAAGTATCAGTATCTTTAACTGGTTGGAAAACATCCCCAGATCATACCAGTATCTTTATCACAGCTTTACCTTTGCTAAGGAAATGAGCCTGACCATGGAAGGTGATAAGATATTTGTTCATATGGTCTATTCAGCAGGTAAGATGCCGTTTGGGATAGATATCGAGGATATAAACATAGATGGACAACAGGATGTGGTTTGTGTTAATTATCAATCAAGCGATATGAATGTATTCCTTCAGGAGAATGGCATCCTGAAGCCAACAGCTACCCTGACTACAGGACCAAATCCCACCAGTGTCCAATGCGGTGATATTAATAATGATGGGTTTCCAGAGATAATTGTCTCCAGCCTTGGCGGGGGTATGATATCTATCTTTACCCCATATAAATTGATAGGAACGTATGCCACTCATGATGCCCGCTCAGGCGGGGTAGATATTGGGGACATAAATAATGATGGGCTTAAGGATGTGGCTGTTTCAAATGATACGTCAAATACAGTGAGCATGTTTATCCAGGGTAAAGATGGCTTATTAACCTTGCAGAAATCCTGCCAAACTGGCAGATCACCTGGTTCATGCAAAATTGCAGACATAAATAATGACGGTATTAACGAGGTTATTACTGGTGATGCACAATCAGATACGATTACAGTGCATTATCCGTAGTTATCTACCATAGAAAAATAGAACACGGATTTCCACGGATTGGACGAATATTCACGGATTTTTTTACTTAAAGGTTATCCGTGTAATTCGTGTTCTATTTCCATGAAAAGGAGCAAAACGATTATGGGAGAATTAAGAAAGGATCCTGTTGTCAAACGATGGGTGATTATTAATCCTCAACAAAGGTTATCTCTGGAAAAAACAGTAAAAGAGGAGAAAAAATCCCATGTGGAAAATTGTCCATTTTGCAGTGGGAATGAGAGCAAAACCCCTCCAGAAATTTTAGCCTTCAGAGAGCCATGGAGTATGAGAGATTCAACTGGCTGGTCTGTCCGGGTTACAGCCAACAAATTTCCTGCCCTGCGAATAGAAGGCGAATTGGAAAGACAGGGGATAGGTATCTATGACCAGATGCAGGGCATTGGTGCCCATGAGGTAATAATTGATTCACCTGATCATAGTGCCAGCATAGCTGACATGAATGAATCCCATGTAGAAAAGATACTCCATGCATATCGGGATAGGATTATTGACCTGCAATTAGATAAACGATTCAAGTATGTCCTGGTCTTCAAGAACTATCACAGCATAGCTGGTGCAAGCCTTGACCATCCGCATTCTCAATTAATTGCTACACCAATTATCCCCAAAAGGGTTAAGGAAGAGTTAAAAGGATGCCTTGAATTTTATAAGTATAAAGAAAGATGCTTGTTCTGTGATATTATTCGGGAGGAAAAAAGAAGTCAGTTAAGAATAGTTACTGAAAACGACCATTTTCTTTCCTTTACCCCTTATGCCTCCAGATTCCCTTATGAGATATGTATTATCCCTAAGGTTCATTGTGGTGATTTTGGAAATATCAAGGATGAGGAAACATACTCATTGGCAAAGATATTGAAGGAAATCATGAAAAGGTTACAGGTGCTGCTGGATGATCCGCCATATAACTATGTTATCCATACCACGCCATTCCACTTTCCAGCCAATATCAGGGATTATCACTGGCATATAGAGATTATTCCCAGGATTATAAGATTGGCTGGGTTTGAATGGGGGACAGGTTTTTATATGAATCCAGTACCTCCAGAGGAAGCAGCGAGGGAGTTGAGGGAAGTGAGTATTGGATAGTAGGGAACGGTCATGACCGTTCCCTACGACATTCGAGGTTCTGATGTGTTGTTGCAGAAAACTTAAGCAAACATCGATGGTTATCGGGCTTACCGGCAGCATAGGGACTGGCAAGACTACAGTTGCCAATATATTCCATGACCTGGGGGCAGTAGTAATTGATGCAGACAGGATAGCAAGGGAGATTGTTGAACCACAAATGCCAGCATGGCAGCAAATACTTGATGCCTTTGGGGATAAGGTTCTTAATCCAGATTCAACAATAAATAGACACTGCCTTGGTGAATTGGTATTCAATGACAGGTTATCCAGAGAAAGGCTTAACCAGATTACCCATCCCCTGATCAGGGAAGTGATCCGTAAACAGATTTTTTTAAGTGAGCAAACCAATAAGATTATTGTTATAGATGCTCCTTTATTGATTGAGGCAGGGCTGCAGGATATGACAGATAAGATAATAGTTGTGTCTGCCTCTCGTGATACCCAGATAAAACGATTGAAGATGCGAAATCTTTTTAGTGATTTGCAGATAGAGACAAGGATTAATTCCCAGCTGCCTCTTGAGGTTAAGATTGAAAAAGCTGATTATATCATTAACAATGATGGGAATATCCTTGAGACTACGACACAAATAAAAAAGATGTGGGAGGAATTAACGAAAAATGATGAAGAGAAGACCAACAAATAGAGAAAATTCCATTATTATTGGAACCATACTTGCCAGCGGGATTGTATTCATCTTTGGCTTTTTCTTGGGCCGGGCATGGGTAACAATCCCACAGGAACAGGTAGATGCCTATCAAAAATCAGGCACACCTGTTGTCCTGACAGAAGAAAAATCAGAAACCCCGGTATTGCCAAAGAAAAGGTTACTTAAGGAAAATGTTATAAAAGAGAAACCACAGATGACAGAGATAATGCCTCAAGAGAAGCTGATACCTCATGTTGTGAAGAAAAAGGTGGAACAAGTTACTGCTAAAGATGTTGTGCAAAAACCAGTGGCAGCTCAACCAAAACAGCAGGCGGCAGTCCAGACATTGGCAGCACAGCCGCAAAAGCAGCAGATGGTAGTCCAGAAGCCGGCTGAAAAGAAGCCAATCGTGCCGCAGACAGCACAAAAGCCAGTAGCAGAAAAACCAGCCATATCGCAGGCAGCACAAAAGCCCGCGGCAGCTCAACCAAAACAGCAGATGGCAGTCAAGACATTGGCAGCACAGCCGCAAAAGCAGCAGATGACAGTCCAGAAGCCGGCTGAAAAGAAGCCAGCTGTGCCGCAGGTGGCACAAAAGCCAGTAGCAGAAAAACCAGCCATATCGCAAGCAGCACAAAAGACTGTGACAACTCAACCAAAGCAGCAAGTGGTAGCTGAAAAAGTTGAAAAGATCGAAAAGGCTGAAAAGGTTGAAAAAGCTGAGACAACGCAGAAAGAGGAAAAGAAAGCAGAGGGGAGATTTGTCATCCAACTCGGTTCATTCTCTGATGAAGCAAAGGCATCTGCCTTAGTAGCAAGCTTAGGTGCCAAAGGTTATCCAGCTTATATCGCTAAGATGGAGATGGGCGACAAGGGGACATGGTATCGGGTCTATCTTTCAGGGATATTCAAATCCAGGGAAGATGCCAAACAAAAGGGTGATGGCTTAAAATCACAAGGGGTTGTTGGTAATTACTTTATTATCAGCAGCAAATGAGGGAATTGCAACACAAGCATCATGCTTGTGGTTTGTAATACTCAAGCTGGAGGCTTGAATTACATCAGGAGGGTAATCATATGGCTGGAATAATTAGAGTTGCGGTTCTTGGTGCTGGCGGATTGGGCAGGTCATGTGCTGCGATTATGGCAAAGAAGAAGCAGATGAAGCTCGTGGCAATATGTGATAAAAAAGGGTATGCCTATTCACCAGATGGTCTTGATGCAGATGCTGTCAATAGTATAAAGATTGACGGAACGGTTGGCGATATGGATTGTGGGCAGAGAGTAAACGACCCTATTGGTGAAATAATAAGGATTTCTAATGAGATTGATGGCATATTTATTGCCCTGCCCAATCTTCCAAATGATTTTATGTTTAATGTGGTCAAACGGTTTATTATTGCTGACTATAAAGGCTGTTTTGTCGATGCCTTGAAACGGACATCTGCTATGGAGATGATGTTCAGGCTGCATGGAGATTTAAGGCAGGCAAACAGCACCTATATCACTGGTTGTGGTGCTACACCTGGGTTGCTTACTGCAGCAGCCGTGATTGCAGCCCAGTCTTTTATTGAGATAGAGAATGTTAATATCTGGTGGGGGGTTGGTATTGCCAACTGGGAACAATACAAGGCAACCATTCGTGAGGATATTGCCCATTTGCCAGGGTATACAGTAGATACAGCACTATCTATGAGTGATAAAGAGGTAGACGAACTACTTGATAAGACAAATGGTTTGCTTGAGTTACATGAAATGGAACATGCAGATGACCTGCTTTTAGAACGGGTAGGTGTGGTTGATTCAAGGGATAAGGTTACAGTTGGCGGGATAATGGATACCAGAAATGTAAAAAAGCCTGTCTCAACAACCATGACACTTACCGGAATAACCTTTGATGGAAAGCGGTCATCCCATAAGTTTATACTGGGTGATGAAACAAACATGGCTGCAAACGTTGTTGGGCCAGCACTCGGATACCTTAAACGAGCATTATGGCTGAATCAGCATCGAATATATGGCATCTATGGTTCAACAGAGTTTATGCCGTGTGTGGTACGATAAGTTCGTAAGAGATAAGAGAATAGAACACGGATGACACGGATATGACGGATTAACACGGATAATTTTTTTAAATAAAAAAATCCGTGTTAATCCGTCATATCTGTGGAAATCTGTGTGCTATTCTTCGTTGTGTCTTTGTGGTGAATCAGGTGAATCAAATGAAAAAAGCAATTGGCATCATCCCTGTTCGCTTTGCTTCAAGCCGATTTCCGGGCAAGCCATTGGCTGATCTTCACGGTAAGCCCATGATCCAATGGGTATATGAACAGGCACAAAAAAGCAAAACATTGGAACAGGTGATTGTGGCTGCAGACGATGAGAGGATATATGAGGCGGTGTGTGGCTTTGGAGGTTGTGTCTTGATGACATCTCCTGACCATACCTGCGGTACATCACGAGTGGCTGAGGTTGCAGAAGGCTTGTCTGTAGAAATTATCATCAATATCCAGGGTGATGAGCCATTGATTGAACCAGCTATGATTGATCAAGTAGTTCATGAAATGCAAGCAGACCCTGATGTTTATATGACCACACTTAAAAAAAGGATAACCAATAAGGATGATGTCCATAACCCTCATGTAGTTAAGGTAGTAACTGATAGGAATGGTTTTGCCCTTTATTTTTCGCGGGCAGGGATACCGTATGAGGCTGGGAACAGGACAAATGTCCCGCCAGATCACCTCTGGTATAAGCATATCGGTTTATATGGCTATCTGCGAGAGTTTCTGCTAAAGATTGACAAACTGCCATATTCTTCCTTAGAGTCTGTGGAATCCCTTGAACAATTACGTATTTTGGAGAATGGCTGCAAGATAAAGGTGATGGAAACAGAATACGATACCATTGGAGTGGATACGCCAGAGGATCTGGTGAAGGTAGCGAAAGAAGCTGTTAGCCGTTAGCAGCTATCCAAGGAGTTTGCATGTTAACCTACAAGACACTTCTTCCTGAATTAAAAAGGTCTAACATTTTGCCTGTGTATCTTTTTGCTGGTCCAGAGGAGTATCTTAAGGAAGAATGTATTGAGATTATCAAGGAGAAATTGTTTAGCCCTATTGATTCAATTGAGCTTAATTTTCAAATAATCTATGGTGATAATGCTCATGCATCGACAATAATTAATACCTGCAAAGCCATGCCGTTTGGGGCAAAGAAAAAGCTGATTATTGTTAAAAACTTCTCCAGGCTTTCAGCAGAGGACAAGAAACGATTGACCCCTTACCTGAAATTACCCGCAGCACACACATGCTTAATCCTTATTACAGATAAGACAGAAAAAGGTGCTGGCACTATTGGATGTGAGGTGGTGAACTTCTACTCTCTTTATGAGTCAGAGGTTAGTGCATGGATTCAGCGACAGGTGCAAGGGTATGAAAAAAAAATCCTTCCAGATGCTATAGCAGCCCTTATCGCAAGAACAGGCACAGGGTTACTGGAATTGAAATCAGAGATAGAAAAGCTATGCCTTTATGCAGAGAAAAAGGAACGTATTGATACCCTTGATGTCCTTGAGGCAACAGGTGAAAACAGAGAGGCTACCATCTTTGAGCTGATGGATGCTATTGGATTGAAAAAAACACAGCAGGCAATAAAGGCATTAAATAAACTTTTATCCCAAAAAGAAGAGCCAGTAAAGATACTCTTTATGATAACCAAACACCTGCGAACCATCTTCAAGCTAAAACTCCTTCAGGAACAAAAGATGTCTCTTGCTGAGATATGGCCAATTATAGATGTTAAATTTGATAAACAACAAGCTTCATTCCTTACCCAGTCAAAGCTCCATCACGAGCAATCCTTGAAAAAGGCATTTGAGCTCCTTCTTGAAACAGATATTAGTCTGAAAAGTCAGGACAGCCGGCTAAATTCTGTAGTTATGGAGCTATTGGTATTCAGGCTTTGCCTGATGGATGGTCAGATGGTCAGATAATACTTGCTAATGAGTTCATCCTGAAATCGGCAAGTAAATGGGATGAATGTAGCCCAGGATTCTATCATGGCTATACTTAGCTAATGATTTCGCTGTCTGAAGTTTTCCAACATAGAATGTTGGGCTACATCCGGCATTTACAGGGATAAGCATTACCAGTATTTGGGTGCTTGCTGATTCCAGGATAAACAAGAAACAGGAGAAATAATCAGTGTTTAAGAAAATTCTTATCGCTAACAGGGGTGAGATAGCCCTCAGGATCATCAGGGCAGCAAAGGATCTGGATATAAAAACCGTTGCCGTATATTCTAAGGCAGATGTAGATTCCCTGCATACTCAACTTGCAGATGAGAGGGTATGTATTGGTCCTGCTCCGGCCTCAGAAAGCTATCTTAATATACCACAAATAATTAGTGCGGCTATCATTACAGAATGTGATGCCATTCATCCAGGATATGGTTTTTTGGCTGAAAATGCTACATTTGCAGAGATTTGTATCGAACATAATATTGCCTTTATTGGACCATCACCAGATGTAATTACCAGCATGGGAAATAAGATAGAGGCAAAGGTGCTAATGAAAAAGGCTGGTGTTCCTATTGTCCCTGGTTCATTAGAGGCTGTAAGCAACATAACTGAAATAAAAAAGATCATCCAGAAGATTGGGTATCCTGTGATTATCAAGGCTGCAGCCGGCGGTGGCGGAAAAGGGATGCGGATTATTGAAGATTCCTCACAGCTTGAGCCAATGCTTAATGCAGCCAGATTAGAGGCAGAAAAAGCGTTTAAGGATTCATCCCTTTATGTGGAAAGGTATATTCATGAGCCAAGGCATATCGAGGTGCAGCTATTAGCTGATAATTATGGCAATGTTATTCATCTTGGAGAAAGAGAGTGCTCTATCCAATCAAGACATCAAAAACTGATTGAGGAATCTCCAGCAGTAAATCTTGACCCAAAGATAAAACAAAAGATGTGTGAAATTGCGATAAAAGCAGCTAAGTCTGTAAAATACAGGAGTGCTGGAACAATAGAATTCTTGTTTGATTCAAAGAAAAAGGATTTTTACTTTATTGAGATGAATACCCGTATTCAGGTAGAACATCCTGTGACTGAACTGGTTACTGGAATAGATCTGGTAAAGATGCAAATCCAGCTGGCTGCAGGTGAAAAGCTTAAAACTAGCCAGAAGGATGTTGTTGTTTCTGGCCATGCTATTGAATGTCGAATAAATGCTGCGGATCCTGATAATAACTTTGCCCCTTCGCCAGGTAAGTTAGAAAGCCTTCACCTGCCTGGCGGACCCGGTGTAAGGTTGGATACCCATATCTATGCTGGTTATACCATCCCTCCAAACTATGATGCATTGATTGCCAAGCTCATTACCTATGGTCATGATAGAAAAGAGGCCATGGTCAGGATGAGAAGGGCACTGTCTGAGTTTATTGTCAATGGAATAAAAACAACGGTTCCATTCCATCAGAAGATATTAAGCAATAAGTCATTTATCAAGGGAGAGATTCATACCCATTTCTTGAATTATATGGATAAAAAGTAACTCAAGCAAGCACAGGCTGGAAGCCTGTGCTACTCTTCCACAGGCAAGGATGCCTGTGCTACGCTACTACCAAAAAGATAAGGAGGGATGAAGAAACATGGTGGAACAATCTAATATTGGAAGTGTAAGGGTAAGCGATGAGGTTATTGCCACTATAGCCAGTGTTGCTGCCACCCAGGTTGAGGGTGTGGCAGGAATGAGCGAGGGGATTGTTGATGGAATAGCTAAGATCATTACTGGCGGGCAGGCAACCAAAGGGATAAAGGTCTCGGTTGGAGAGGAGGAGGCTGCTATTGATATCTCTGTGATCGTTGAATATGGGCATTCAATTGCAGAGATAGGGAGAAGGATTCAGGAGAGTGTGAAGAATGCTGTGGAATCCATGACTGGCTTAAGGGTGGTAGAGGTAAATGTGTATATTCAGGGTGTACATCTGTTGGATGAAAAACGGGATGAAAAACACGAAAAGGGTAGAAAACTTAAATAAGATAGGTGGATAGGCTGTAGTGTCGCGTCAACCATCAATTGTCGGATAGGTTAATGTAGGGGCGGGGTTTCCCCGCCCTGATTGGTTGATTCATGCGACAGATTAAGGTTGACACGACAGTAGTGAGCACCTTTGGGTGCGTCTTTTTATAAGGAGTAAAAATCATGAAGACATTATTTGAACTATGTAAACCCAGACAAAGTGTATTTGAGGAAACCAAAAGAGAGGATGTCCTGAATCTGTCTGACCTCAGAGAGGGAAGAATTGAATGTGATTCGTTCTTTGAGGAGAATTATTTAACAGACGGAATGAATACCCTGTTCCATACAGCCTTTAACCGTTTCATGAAGCAAGGACAAACCGGTGTTGTAAAGCTTACTCAGGCAATGGGTGGTGGCAAGACACATAATATGTTAGCACTTGGATTGCTTGCAGCAAATCCTGAATTTCGCAGCAAGGTATTGACTGACAGCGAGAAATATAAGGCAATCGGCAGGGTGCGTGTTGTTGCATTTTCTGGTCGGGAGAGCGATGCACCGTTTGGTATATGGGGTTCTCTTGCTGAACAAATCGGCAAAAAAGAGGCATTTTCGCAGTATTATTCTCCGCTTTCTGCACCCGGTGAAACGGCATGGATCAACCTGCTATCAGGCGATCCACTGCTTATTCTTATAGATGAACTGCCGCCATACCTTGAAAATGCAAAATCAAAGACCATAGGTAATTCGGATTTATGTGCTGTTACATCAACTGCACTTGCAAACCTGTTTTCTGCAATTGGTAAAGCTCATCTTGCAAATGTGTGTCTTGTTATTTCAGACTTGAAGGCAGTTTATGAGAGTGGAAGCGAGCTTATAAGGGGTGCATTCCGAAACCTTGAAAATGAGGTCAATCGGAGTGCCCTGGATATAGAACCTGTCGGCAGCAGCTCGGATGATGTGTATCATATATTGAAAAAAGGCTGTTTGAATCCATGCCAGGCAAGGATGAAATCAATCTTGTGGCAATTGCTTATAAAGATGATGTGGCAAAAGCCAGGCAAATGGGACTTACCAGTATCTCACCTGATAATATGTATACCGGCATTAAAGATTCATACCCGTTTCATC
This sequence comes from bacterium, assembly GCA_030018795.1. Lineage (GTDB taxonomy): Bacteria > UBA9089 > CG2-30-40-21 > CG2-30-40-21 > CG2-30-40-21 > CG2-30-40-21. The sequence goes on along the minus strand of JASEHA010000006.1, from coordinate 9,095 downwards.
CGTCAATTCGTGATTTGTATGCCAGATTTAAGGAGAATTCAGGTTTTCAACAGACAAGAGGGCTTATTCGGCTAATGAGGCAGATTATTGCAGGCGTTTATACAGGTGATAAAAGCAAAGCAAAAAGCAAGTATCTTGTAAATGTTTTTGACTTTGACTTAAACGATAGAGCAATGCTTACAACGGTAACACAGATTAAGCCAGAATTATCAAATGCTATCGCACACGATATTGCTGCCAACGGTAAAGCGATTGCAGAGGAAATTGATGCACAGTATCAGCAGGAGCTTGTTGGTGATGTTAGCAAACTCATATTGGTATCTTCGCTTGCAAATGTTCCAAATGCACTGTTAGGGCTTACGTTACAAGAAATTATCGGTGATTTGTGTGAGCCATGCAGAGATATTGCAGGGCTTAAAAGAGCACTTGATGAGTTTACAGCAAGGGCATGGTATCTGGAGCATAATAAGGAAGGGAAATTACTTTTTAAGAATGTCAAGAATATGATTGCAGAGCTGCATTCTTTGGTTGAATCATATGATAATGAAGCGGTTAGGACAACGACGCTAAAAGCCTTTCTTATGGATAAGTTCAAACCAACTATTGGAGACTGCTATCAAAACCTTCTTATATTCCCTGCAATTGATGAAATCATATTATCTGCTGATAAGGTTTCACTCATATTGTTTGAACCATATGCCGGCACAGGGCTTCATCCGAGTTTGGAACGGTTTTATAATGATGCAATTTACAAAAACCGTGTAATGTTCTTATCTGGTAGTCGTGATACAATGAATCGCCTTTATGATGCTGCAAAGCAATTAAAAGCAATTGAAAGAATAATCGCAAATATGCGTGATGAAAAGGTGATGGAGGATAATCAGCAGTACCAATTGGCACAAGACATTCGCATTAAAAAGATTACTGCTATACTTAGTGCCGCCCAGCAGACCTTTTCAACACTTTATTATCCAATGGGTGACAGTATCCGTAGTAGTGATTTTAATATGCAGTTTAAGGATAATAATTATAATGGCGAGGAACAGGTTAAAAATTTGCTTAAGGAAAAGCAAAAATTCTCAAGCAATCCAATTGATGACATACTTCGCCGTAAATGTGAAGAACGGCTTTTTACAAGAAAAGAGATGCGTTGGTCTGAGATAAAAGACCGTGCAGCAACAGAAACAAACTGGACGTGGATAAATCCAGGGACATTAGACGCACTGCTTACAGACTGCAAGCAAAAGGATTTGTGGCGGGAGCATGGTGATCGTGTAGAAAAAGGACCGTTTGAAAAAGAACCTACAAGCGTAAGGGTTGATGTTAAAGGTGAAAATGAGGAAACAAACAAGGTATCGATTAAATTACATCCTTGTTTTGGCGATAAAATATATTATGAAATCGGTGCACCAGCAACTACCTCCTCATTAAGGGTTGAAAACCCTAATAACTTTGAAACCGCAGAATTAAAAGTTTCGTTTCTTTGCGTTGACTCTACATCCGGGCATCCTACCGGCAAACCAATGGAATGGAAGCGTAATATTTCAATCAAGCATAAAGCAAGGGAAAAAGCCGATGGGAAATATATGATTCTTGAATCTCAACCGGGAGTAAGTATTAAATATACAACAGATGGAAGTGATCCTAAAAATAATGGTGGCACATATGATGGTGAGTTTAAGATACCCATAAACACTGCATTTGTACAAGTGATCGCTGAACATGATGGTGCGTTTTATGACAGCCACCCTATACCGATTGAAAAGGGCACTGAGGTAAGTCTTATAATTGATAAGGCTAAGCTGCTTGTGCTTTCTCATTTATTTCGAGTGGTTGATACAAGCGAGACATATAACCAATTAGCATTGCTCAAAAAATATGCACAAATTGTAAAGGATGTTCGTATGACTTTGTATAAAAAAGATGACTCTGGCAGAAATGCAGGCTGGATAGATCTTACGCTGAGTGATAATATCGAAACTAATGTTGAACAAATTGAAAATGCTATTAACAATCTTAAAAATTCATTTGTTGCTGATAGCAGGGTAAATATTGAGTTGGAATGGCATATAACAATGTTTAAAAACGGTCAGTCGTTTATGGACTTTGCAAATGACAGGGGAAATAGTTTGTCAGAGTTTAAACAAGGAGAGATAAATCAAGAATGAGTGTTAGTCGAGTATGCTTGGGTTTTGGTTTCAAGCCTGATGAAAACCGTCATCATTTTCTTGTTTGTATTCCCCAAAAGAAGGATGCAGTTGTAATAATTTATGAACATTTTAGCTGGCAGGACGGGAAGAAAAAGCAAACCTTAAATTTACATGAGGATAAAGCAAAGGCTGAAATTTCAAGACATAAATGGAAATTATTAGAGGATACCTTGCAGACAGAGTTCAACAGCCGGCTAAAGACGCAAAAATTGCCGGCAGGTCGTTTTGTTATTGGACAAACATCTGTAGAACAACTGCTTGGTAAGGAATTGCTTGTGCTTGTATGGGCAGTCGAGGATTGTGATCCAACAAATGTGCCTATTGCTATTCGTAACTGGCTGGGGCTTGCCCCAGAGGAACGATGGTGGCTTTATACAATGACAAACGCAGCCACAGGAAATGTTAATGACCGCAAAGGCTGGCGTAAGGCTCTGCGGTATGCCTTGTGTGAAAATCCGATTGATGAACAGCGAGAGTTTTCGTTGTTTGATGCGTTGATGAGTAATAGGGATACCTGCTTGGATTAATGGAATGGGAGAATAGGGAATGGAATATAATCCTGATATACATCATAGAAAAAGTATAAGATTAAAGGGGTATGATTATTCAAATACAGGTGTGTATTTTGTAACAATATGTACTCATAGCAAAGAATCTGTTTTCCGTGATACCATTTTCCGTAACACCGTACCCCGTTCTCTCGATGTATCCCTCCACCTTCCATTATGCCCATTACCCAACCTAAATAGATATGGCGAAATAATCCAACAACATTGGAACAATATTCCCAATCATTTTCAACATGTTGTGTTGAATGAATTTGTTATTATGCCAAATCACATCCATGGAATAATTAGGATAAATCCATGCACAGGACAGGGTGAGGCAACCAATCAGGGCGGGGGGACCCCGCAAGAGGGCGGGGAGACTCATCAAGAGGGCGGGGGGACCCCGCCCCTACGGATGCCAACGTTAGGGCAAATTGTAGGATATTTCAAATATCAAACAACAAAAACAATTAATCAAATTGATAATACGCCAAACAGACCAATATGGCAAAGAAATTATTATGAACGAATTATTCGAACAGAAACAGATTATTTTGAAATTACGAAATACATCAGGGATAATCCGCAGAATTGGCATTATGATGAGGAAAATCCATGTAGGGGTGGGGTTTCTGCATGTGAAAAGGTTACCAATCCTGCTAATCATGGAAAATCCACGTAGGGGCGGGGTCTCCCCGCCCTCTTGCAGGGGTCTCCCCGCCCTCTTGCATGGGTTTCCCCGCCCAAATGATGAGGAGGAATAAATAAATGAATTACAATAACTCCTTTATTGAGATGCAGTTTCCTGTTTCAAAGGTGTCAAAGGAGAGCTATAAAGAGCGAAAGGCAGGTAGCGGACAGACTTTAACCGGACTTGGCAAATGGTGGGGTAGAAAACCGCTTGTATTGGTGCGCGCGGCTTTGCTTGGATTGCTACTTCCTGTCAGCGATGAGCCTAAAAAGGATATGGATATATTCCTTAAAATAATGTCTATGGACGAAAATGGGCTGCTAAATCGTAAAACAAAATCAATCTCTGCAAAGGATGCCTTTGTGATGTTGACCACAAGAGAACGTGAGCAGTGTTTTGAATGCACAGGGCAGACACAGAGGTTTGCCCTTGCATGGAAGGCTGGCATAACGACTACAGAAAAGGTCGCTGCCCTTGAAAAAGCATGGAGACGTATGTCTTATGACCAAAAGCTGACCTATTGCATGCGGCCAGAGGAATATTCAAACAAAAATCCTGTGGTGTGGAAAGAAATCAATGCACACCTTGGGACAAAGGCAGCTAATCTACAAGAGCTTATTGAACAGCTTGGTGTTAAAAAATTTGGACACAAGGCTGTTGTTGGTGATTGTTTTTGCGGCGGCGGCTCTGTTCCCTTTGAAGCAGCACGAATGGGTTGTGATGTATTTGCTTCTGACCTTAATCCCATTGCAGGGCTTTTAACCTGGTCAGCCCTTAATATTGCCGGTGCAAGTGATGAAAAAATTGCTAAACTCAGGGAGTTTCAGCAAAAGGTTTATGATGCGGTTGATAAACAAGTATCGAATTGGAGCATTGAAATAAACGAAAATGGCGATAGGGCAAATTCATATTTGTATTGTAATGAAACAACCTGCCCTGAATGCGGGTATGTTGTCCCCCTATCTCCTTCATGGGTGATTGGCAAAGGAACAATGACAGCAGCAATGCTGGTGGAGTATAGTGGTGGGTTTGATATTGAAATAAAAAGCGGGCTGAATTCAAAGCAGATGAGTGAGGCAGATGAAATGGCGACTGTGAAAAGTGGTAGCATGTATTGCCCGCATTGTAAAAGGAGTGTGCCTGTCTCTGCTTTGCGGAAAGATACTGGTAGGGCGGGCAACTTGTCCTCGCCTATTTATGGACTTCGCCAATGGGGGAAAAACGAATTTGTGCCTCAAGATAGCGATACCTTCAGAGAACGGCTTTATTGCATTAGATATATCGATAAAAATGGTAAGCGGTATTATATAGCACCAACTGCTGCGGATCTGGCACGAGAGCAAAGGGTTGTTGAATTGCTTTCAGAGCGGTTTGGTGAGTGGCAGGAGAAGGGGTATGTGCCGGTGAGTGAGATTGAGGCCGGTGATGAGACGTCAAGATTACTTCGTGAACGTGGGTGGAAATATTGGCATCAGCTTTTTAATCCAAGACAGCTGCTGGTACATGGGCTGTTTATGCAGAAAATTGAGGAGATGGCGGAGAGAAAGGAGGAGATGGTTGTGGGGATGATTTCAGCAAATGGAATTATTGATAGAGGTTCTAAATTATGTCGTTGGGACAGCGGTTCAGAAAAGCAACAACAAACATTTTACAACCAAGCATTTAATACATTGTTCGACTGGACAACAAGGGCATTAGATGCGATAAGGAGTGCATGGTTTTTTGATTGCAAGACAACTAATAATAATTCGCAAACCAAAATTTTGCTCTCCGATGCCCGCAATCTCACCCATCCCTGCGACTTATGGCTCACCGACCCCCTTATGCCGATGCTATCAACTACCACGAACTAAGCGAGTTCTTCCTTGCGTGGGACAAAAAACTGCTTAAAAGGGCATTCCCCGACTGGTATGCCGACAGCAAACGGGTGCTTGCGGTGCGGGGCACTGATGAGAGCTTTAACAGCTCTATGATTGAGATTTATAAAAACCTTGCCGTAAATATGCCTGATAACGGTATGCAGATTATAATGTTTACTCATCAGGACGTTAGTGTGTGGGCAGACCTCCGAAATATTGTCTGGGCAGCAGGGCTTCAGGTAACAGCAGCATGGACCATTGCTACTGAAACAGAAAGCGGGGGACTAAAAGAGGGTAATTATGTAAAAGGCACGGTACTGCTTGTATTACGCAAACGAAAAAGTGAAAAAACTGCTTTCTTGGATGAGATAATGCCTGAGGTGGAAGACGAGGTAAAGACACAAATAAGAAGTATGCATTGCCTTGATGATAAAGAAGAACCAAACTTTACGGATGCAGATTACATCCTGGCAGCTTATGCAGCATCCCTCAAAGTGCTTACATCTTATAAAAAGATAGAGGACATTGATGTTACCTATGAGCTTGCAAGGGTGAAAAGGGTGAAAAGGGTGAAAAGAAGCAACGAGCTTTCACCTGTTGCCCAAGTAATTGAATGTGCTAAAAAGATTGCCTATGACCAGCTCATACCAGGTGAATTTGACGCATTTTTATGGAAAGCATTGTCCTCAGAGGAACGGCTGTATATCAAAGGGCTGGAGCTTGAAAAGAATAATATCCATCAGTTGTCAGCATATCAAGAACTGGCAAGAGGCTTTGGTGTTAACGAATACAAGGAATTTATGGAAAACTCAAAGGCAAACTCTGCCAGATTTAAGACAGCAAAGGATTGGGCTGGCCGCAATATCGGTGGTGATGGCTTTGCAGGCACACTGCTTCGTAATGTGTTTATGGCACTTTACTTAAGCATTAAGGACGATGATAATGTGGTTGCAGGTAAAAACTGGCTTAAAAACGAGGTCATTGATTATTGGAATAAACGTGAGTTAATCTGTGAATTTTTAGGATACATCACAACCTTTGAACACATAAGCAATATGAACCATTGGGCAAAAGAAGCTCAAGCTGCAATGATATTGAAAGAGCTTGTCAGTAATGATGGGGTGTAAAAACGTAGGGGCGGGGTTTCCCCGCCCTTTTCTTGCGGGGTTTCCCCGCCCTCTTGCGTGGGTTTCCCCGCCCTCTTGCGGGGTTTCCCACCAATCACTGATCCATCACCAAGGAGATACGAATTTGATCAACCGTTACTCGTCAAGGACAATCCGCCTTGGCAAACAGTTTTTTAATGATAAATTACATAACGCCAGAAGCTATGACCGTATCGCTGGTTATTTCAGTTCATCAGTCTTTGAAATTACTGGTGAAGCAATAGAAGGTATGAGCGGTAAGGTGCGTCTGCCTGATGTGCTGGAAGATGTCTGGGTTTATGTGGCTATGGGTAAAAAAGCTGATGCAGAAAGGATTATTGATAATGTGCCCATGCAACATCCATTTGAAATCAAATATGAAAAGCAAGTGGTAAATAGCATAAACTGGGAAAACTGCAGGATTGTTTTAAGCGAAAGTGAAAAGAGGAAATGCCTGCTTGATGGGTGGGGGTAAAAAAAGGTAAAAAGGGGTAAAAAATGAAGGCTAAAAAACGTAAATGTCCAGGGCTGTTAATTGCTTTTGTCGTTGGCATTCTTGTCTCAATCCTTTATGGCAGTGGCTTGTTGGACCGATTGGAATGGATAGTATATGACCTGAAATTCCAGATTCGAGGGGAAATGGCTGCAGACAAAAATATAGTTATTGTAGCCATTGATGAGCAGAGTCTGAAAGATATTGGTCGGTGGCCATGGAATAGAGGCTATCATGCTGAGTTGATCAATAAATTATCTCAGGCAGGTGCCAGAACTATTGCTATGGATGTGCTTTTGGCTGAACCAGAGCATCGTTGTCCAGTTGATGACAAAAAGCTGATTCAGGTAACAAAGGCATCAAACCGTGTCGTTTATCTGGTTGCCTGCAGCTTTATTGAGGAGGTGTCACCCTTGGCAAGGGTAGCACCCCTGGCAAAAAAACCCAGATGGCTGAAACCTTTTCCAGAATTGGCTCAATCAGCCAAAGGGCTTGGCCATGGAGAGTTAGAGTCTCCAGCAGATGGTGTCATGCGTCGGGTAAGGATGGCAAGTGAGATTAAAGGGGAAAGGTTTTATGCCTTTGGGCTGGAGATAGTGCGTAACTATTTGAACTTGAATAAAATAGTTGAACTGGAGGATTCATTTGCAGTAGGGGATTTAAGGCTTCCAAAGCGGCCCATGTATATAAACTTTGTTGGTTCAAGGTATGAACAAATATCCTATTCTCAGGTATTATCTGACAGGTTTCCAACGGATTATTTTAAGGAAAAAATCGTTCTGGTTGGTGCCACGGCTAAGGGGATGGGGGATGAAAAACTGACACCATTTTCAAAGGGCATCTCTATAATCTCTGGGATAGAGGTTCATGCTAATATTGTTCAAACCATATTAGAGGAAAATTACATCTCTCTTCTAAATAAATCTGGCATTATTCTTCTGATCCTTTTGTTCTCACTATGCACGGCAATACTTATTCAAAGGCTAAGAAGGATCAAGGATGAGATAATAGCCTTATGTTTAATGATAGGAGGCACAGCTGTCTTCTGTTTTCTCTCCTTTTATTATCTTTGTCTTCATCTTCCCTTTATCCCTTTTGTTCTGGCAATACTGATAGTGACAATAAGTATTATCTTCTGGAATATATTTTTGGTTGAGAAAAAACTAATCGAAAAGATATTTGAGTTTTTCAAGGTTGTCCAAAAAAAAGGAGATATGACAGAACAGGTAGAGGCTATTGCTGAGTTTGCAGAAAGGTTAAAGGAGCTGGATCAATTGAAATCAGATCTAATGGCTATGGTGGCTCATGACTTTCGTACCCCGCTTACGGTGATTAAGGGATATACAGCCTTGATGATAGATGGGGATACAGGGACTATTAATGAAACCCAAAATGAGTTTTTGAAGACAATTGACGAGAGTGCAGATAGGCTGTTAAACCTGATCAACGATTTTCTTGATGTGACCAAGATAGAATCAGGTAAGCTTGAGATTAAGTATATAGAATTTGATCTTAATGAATGGATTGTTTCTGCAATTAAGGAATTTAGTGAAATATCTCAAAAAAAGAATATCTCGTTGCAGCTAAATATCCCTGTACAGGATAAATTGCTCCAAATAGAGGCAGATAAAGACCGTATCCGACAGGTATTGGATAATTTGATAGGTAATGCCATTAAATATACCCCTGAAAATGGGCATGTATTCATAGAAACAAAGAAACTGGAGAACAACAATGTCATGGTAAGTATTCGTGATACAGGGATAGGTATTCCTGTAGAGGAGCAGAAAAAGGTGTTTGATAAATTCTTCAGGACAAGATTGGGACAGCAATTTTCGTCAGGCACAGGTCTTGGATTGTCGATTGTGAAGAACATTATCGAAAAGCACAACGGCTTTATTACCGTTGAAAGCGAGGAAGGCAAGGGGAGTAAGTTTACCTTTGTCTTGCCAGGGAAAAGGTGTGAAAGGTGTGAAAAGTAAATGCGATAAGTGTAGTGAGCACCTTCAGGTGTGTTTTATGCTTTTTATGCTATAGTAGGGTAAGCGTCCTTGCTTGCCATGTCACGAGGGAGGGATAGTATGGGAACATTTCTTGTCAGAGAAGAGATAGTTAATCTCATCCAAACCAGGGGGTTGGTTGAATGCCT
>JASEHA010000069.1 GCA_030018795.1 bacterium | reverse complement strand
GAGATAGATTTATTGGCAGGCTATTTCTGGAGGATTTAGATGAACATCATTGAACAGGCAAGGGAAACATTACGGATTGAGGCTCAGGCAATTCTCAGCCTTATCGATAAGGTTGATGAATCATTTGTCAGAGCAATTGAGGTGTTGTATGGCTGCAAGGGAAGGATTATTGTTACTGGCATGGGCAAATCAGGGATAATCGGCAAAAAGATTGCTTCTACCCTTGCCAGTACCGGCAGCCCGGCACTTTTCCTTCACCCTGCTGATGCAGCTCATGGTGATCTTGGCATGGTCACTATGAATGATGTTATTATTGCCCTGTCTAACAGCGGCGAAACCAAAGAACTAATAGATCTTATCCCTTCCATAAAAAGAATGGGTGCCACGATTATCAGCCTCACTGGCAACCCATCATCAACATTAAGCAAATACAGCGATATTGCCATTAATGTCTTTGTTGAAAAAGAGGCCTGCCCCCTTGGACTTGCCCCAACAGCCAGTACCACTGCCACCCTGGCCATGGGTGATGCCCTGGCAGTATCCCTTTTGAAGAAACGTGGGTTTAAGGAACAAGACTTTGCCTCCCTCCACCCTGGCGGAAGCCTCGGCAAAAGACTCCTCTTAACAGTAAGAGATATCATGCACGCAGGTGATCAAATTCCCATGGTCATGCCAGAGGTATCCATGAGATATGCACTCTTTGAGATAACATCAAAAAAACTTGGCATTACCCTTGTTGTTAATGATACACAACAACTATTGGGCATCATTACTGATGGTGATTTAAGAAGATTGATAGAAAGACAACAAAATATATGGGATGTTGAAGCAAAGGATGTGATGAGCAAGAATTCAAAAACATGCAGAAGCTCAGATCTGGCTGCAACAGCATTGGCAATCATGCAGCAATACTCCATCACAGCACTTGCCGTTACTGATGAAAGAAATCATGTTCAAGGCGTTATCCACCTTCATGACCTGCTCAAGGCAGGGATAGTGTAAAAGCTTTTATAGAAGTCAAAAGTCAGAATGCAACTCAAGCTTCCAGCTTGAGTATTACACAAATCACAAGCAGGATGCTTGTGTTACATCTGCCCCATGGCAGTTCTGAACTTCTGCACCACAAAACTTCTGAACGGAGACAAACCCTGATGGATAGAAGAGATTTTCTTAAAACCTGCTGCTACATGGCAGCCATTTCAGCAAACATGGAGAGTTTTACCTCCCTTGCCGCAGCAGATACCTTGAATCCGATTGCCAGAGGTGCTACCTCTGCCAGAGGTGCCTCTCAAAAGGGATATATCGCTCCTCATAAAGCACTCTTTTATACAACTGCCAGAGAGTCTCTCTCAGACAAGAAAACACCTTCATCGATTGTCTGCCTTCTCTGTCCATGGGAATGCTCTCTTTTCACAGGCGAACGAGGACGTTGTCAGGTAAGGGAGAATAGGGATGGTGAACTTATTACCTTAGCCTATGCCAATCCCTGTGCCGTACATATTGACCCAATCGAAAAAAATCCCTTGTTTCACTTCCTTCCAAAGATCAATTGCCTTTCTGTGGCTACAGCCGGCTGCAGCTTTAAGTGTAAATATTGCCAGAATTGGCAGATATCCCAGAGCCGACCTGAGGAAACCACAAATTTTCAACTTACCCCAGAAAAGGTTGTTGCTATGGCTATCAAAAATAAATGCCAGGCAATAGGATATACCTATAGCGAACCAGTGGTATTTTTTGAATATATGCTGGATATTGCCAAGGAAGCAAAAAAGAATGGATTAAAGAATGTATGCCACTCAAATGGGTTTATAACACCTGAGCCATTAAGGAAACTATGTCTGTATATGGATGCAGCAAATATTGATTTGAAAGGATTTACAGAAAAATACTACCATGAGATGAGTGCTGGAAGGCTTGCCCCTGTCCTTGAATCATTGAAAATACTAAAAAAAGAAGGCGTGCATCTTGAGATTACTAACACAATTGTCCCAACCTATAACGACAATGTTGCGGATGTGGAACGCATGTGCAAATGGATCAGGGATGAATTGGGCAATGATGTCCCTCTTCACTTTGCCCGATTCTATCCATATCACAAATTAAAAAACCTTTCCCCAACATCAACAGCTATTATGGAAGCAATGAGAACTACAGCAGCCAAGGTTGGCATGAAGTATGTTTATATCGGCAATATCCCTGGCCATCCGGGTGAACACACTTATTGTTCAAACTGTAATAAGCTTCTTATCAGAAGATTTGGATTCAAAATATTAGAGTATTTTATTAAGGATGGTGAATGCAGTCATTGCGGACAGAAAATAATGGGAATATGGGGATAGCCGTTAGCTAAAGAATTAGCGTAACCGTTCAGGGTGTAATGAAGGGAAAAGGGGAAATAGAAGAAAAATGGAAAAGGAAGGAAGAGAGATATAAATCAATAAAATCAGTAGTCGATAAAGAACTATGATTGTTAGGAAATAAAAATAAATAACCTTTTTGCTGATTTTAAGCTGGATATACGAAGAGTGGAAAAGGAATAAACCTGAAATCGGGCAAGTAAATAGGGTAGATGTAGCCCAAGATTCTATCTTGGTTGTAATTAGCGATATTTCATGCTGATAAAAATACCAACATAGAATGTTGGGCTACAATCTTAACCTATTGTTTGCCTTAGGCATTTTAGATTGTAGGCACTTGCCGATTTCAGGATAAATATTTTCCCCTTTTTCCCTACTTTTCCATTTTCCCTTACTTTACACCTGAACGCTTCCTCATCTCCACAATGGGCTATACTTTGATGCCCGGCTGCTTAATTGCTGAATATTCTTGTATCGATTTATCCATAGGGACAGCAGTTCCATCCTGAACCCATAATATCCATCCTCTTCCTTAATTATCTCTTTTTTAAGAAGTTCAGTAGTAATTGCCTTTACCTCCAGATTCAGATTATACCTCACCATAAAATTCTCAATCCCTTTTATACTCGAATCATCGTTAGACTTAAGGATAGCATCCATCATGGAAAGAAATATCTGATTATCCAGAGACAGCTCCTTCCAGATAATGTCCATAAGCGATACATTATCTTCTATCACGGCATTAACCACACAATTAATATCTGCACGGGTAATATAGTTCCTTTTCGTCTTATTCCTGTAATTGACAACCTCATGACACAAAAGCTGAACAAAATATGGGTGTCCTGCTGTAGTCTTAACAATCTTTTCTATGGCTAAGGGGTCATACTGGAAATAGTCTGCAACTGGTTGACTGATTAATCTCATGGCATCTTCTATGTCAAGCAATCCAACCTGATAGGAAGACATCCCATCAAACAGGGGTGACCAGTGATTAAGGTTCAGCTCCTCTATTCTATGAATATCAGAGAAAAGGACGGACAGCCTCTTATTATGCTGAACAAGACTTCGTAGATATTCAGGAATATTTGCATTTAATCTGCTCTGTCTGATACCCTGTTCAATTGTTTCATACTCATCAAACATCAAGATTAACGAAACATCTCCAATAGCTTTTTCTACCATATTCATAAATTTATTTCTAAACCTGCTTGCTCCATGTACCTCAAAATCCCTTTGTATTGGTTCTTTTAATAAGATATTCTTATCCTTTAAGACATGAAAAATATCTGTGGCGATATTGTAGAAAAACATATTGGTATCACAGTCCAGCATTCCTTTAGTATTGGTTAAAACAGGGATGCCTTTGCCATTCATCCAGCTATAGATATGATTCAGCACAGATGTTTTTCCTGTTTTTCGCGAGCCATAAAGGGTGATAATGTCTGTATTAGAGCCCGGGTTCAAGCTATCTTTAATCCTTTTGCAAAGTTCATCACGGCCGACAAATACACTCCCTTCATTCCCTTGCAATGCTCGCCCAATAATATAAGGGTTGGTCTCCAATTCCTTAAATACATTCCCATGGATTAGCTGGGAAGCAGCAAAGATACTCAGCTTCTCAGAGATTCGCACCTGTTTGCCACTCTTTTCTATATCATCAAACTGAAGCAAAATCCCAACAATAACATCATGGTTTAAGACAGCTCCTCTGCCAGAAGAAGCCCTTCTGGTAGAGGCAGCATCTCTGGCAGAGGAACTTCCTCCATCACTGACAGGTTGAATCCTTAACTCAACCTCGATGCTTCGTTGAGGAAGCAAGAGATTAATCTCTTTTTTGCTTTCTGGAGTAGCTGAATACCCCTCCCCTGCCAGAAGCTCTATGACTATATTCCTGGCCGGACCACCGCCAGTATTCGTCAACTCAAAAACCAGAAGACCATCTGATGAGCAAAACAGGTTTTTATTTCTTAACTGATACTCTATCTGTGCCCGACTATTACTTATCTGAATATAATCCTTTAACTTTAATGCCCAATTATCAAGTATTCTTTGAAGAAATACCATCTCTGGGTAAGGCTGAAGGTTGAGGGCTGAAGGATTTTTAGTCCCCCCCCCCTGTATTCTGTCGTTTATCGTCTGTCGTCCATCGGCTATCCCTTGCTCATTGCTTTCTGCTCTCTTCAGCTGGCAGAGGGGCTCCCTCCGCCCATGCAGTTCAGTCAGAAGATCTATGGCCATCTGCAGGTATTCCATCTTTTTTTTGGGAGTCCTTGCCCTTTGATACCGCCCGATAATACCAAAGAATTCATCTCCAAGCCTTAGAATTACCTCAGAAACATCTGGAACGATAAATCCATTTTCTTGCAATAGATAGGATGTTTGCTTAATGGTTTCCTCTATTTCAAGGATTTGATGAAAATTTTCCACCTCCCATGCCTTAGCCAGAAAATTATACACAGAATATATCTGCCTACCCCATTTTAGATGAGTAGTGTGTTCTAATGCCTCTGCGGTTCTTGTTAAAAATCCCTGATTTAAAACCTCGGCAACCTTTTCTTTCTTTTCTTCGTTGATTGATTTTTGAAGATGATAGTATGCCTTGCAAAGTAGCGAAGCAAAGAGGTAATACCCATGGTGTTGATATTTAACCCTGAGCATAGCAGAAAGATGATTCAGGGTTACAAGGGGGTATCTATCTTCGGGCAGTATCTCATAAATAACAGCAAAGAACGAATCCTGATCATCCAATATCTTTTTGAGAAGTCCTTGCGACTTAACCATAGTAAGGTTAAAATAGGCAGACAAGACTTTTTTCTTATATATAAAAAGGATAGCGGCAAGGAGTAATAAAACCAGAATAGGAATGCTATACAGGATAGTCCCCATGGTAAGGGGTATTTTATGCCTGACATTCAGATTTAATGGATTAATCAAGCCCTGTGTCCATGTCTGCCATATCTCTTTATTGTATCGGCTAATCCCACAACCCTTATTCAGGATACCTGTGCCTACTGCCCATATTCTGCCTGCTTTATCCATACTCAATGATAAAACATCATAGCTTGCCAATCCATCATCAATACCATAGGATTCCCAATTACATCCATCAAACCTGACCACCTTCTCACCTGCAGCAAACCAAAAATTACTGCAAGTATCCTCAATAATAGAACGGACAGGGGTATGAGAAATATCAGAATTGGCATAAACAAACCATTCCTTACCATTATAAATACTCACTCCCCCATAATTGCTTCCAAACCAGAGCCTTCCTGTCTTATCTTTATAGACAGATAGGATAGCATTGCTTGCCAATCCAGAATCCTTTGAATATATTGTCCATTCCTTTCCATCGTATTTGCTTATCCCATCTGATGTGGCAAACCATATATTTCCCTTCTCATCCTTTTCTATATCCTTTACTGCATATCCGGCCATGCCTTCATTCTTTGCATATGCTGTCCATCTTTTTCCATCATATCTGTTTGCCCCTTCTGATGTTCCAAACCAGAAAGTTTTGTGATTATCCTGCATAATAGAAAGCACATTATTACTCAACAATCCATCATCCATGGTATATGTCTTCCATACCCTGCCTGTATAACAGCTCAAACCCTCCCGTGTTCCAAACCAGAGATAACCCCGACTATCCTGGATAATTACCTGTACATAATTATTAATCAAGCCATCCTTAACCGTATAGACCTTAACCTGATTGTTATCAGCATTAATCCTTTTTACCCCACCCGGGGTACCTATCCAGATATTATTTTCATCATCCATAAACGAGGTCATGCAATTATTGGTGCTTACCTTAAGATATGGGATATTAAGGGCAGGCTTTTTAGTTTTTTCTTCTATGCCATGCTTATTTACTGCAGATACAGCAAACTGTCCGCTCATCTTTGATTGAGACTGCCACCATTGTTTATGAGCAGGAACAGCAGCCAGAAGCTTCCACACATCCTGACTGGTTTGCAAATAGA
Organism: bacterium; assembly: GCA_030018795.1. GTDB lineage: Bacteria > UBA9089 > CG2-30-40-21 > CG2-30-40-21 > CG2-30-40-21 > CG2-30-40-21. The sequence continues at coordinate 2,480 of JASEHA010000069.1, read as the reverse complement.
TACGATACTCACAAATATCAGCAGAACCAGACAAATCCCACCATAATTTTATGTGTCCATTTTCCAACTCTACAGCCCTTACATGACCTGGTTGTGCTGCATCCAGGGAAGAGGTATAAAGGCACAAAAATATAAAGGCATAGAGATACAAAGCCACCTTTGTAAATTGCAACAATTTTTTTGTATCTTTTGTATCTTTTATATCCTTTGTATCTTTATGCCTTTTTTCTGCCTCTATGCCTTGTTTCATCTCATCCCTCTTCGTAAGTTGCTTAAGGCTGAAGGCTATTAGGTTCTGATTCCTTCATCCTGACTAACAGCCTATCTGTCTATCTGCCTCTCTATCTCTCCTGTCAACAGCCTATCCATATTTACAAGAAATATTATCCGATCATTCAACTTACCGATACCATTGAGATAATTGGTATCAACAAAGGTAAGCATAGGTGATGGTGGTTCAATAGAGGTAAGAGGGATATCAATTATCTCTCTTACTGAATCAACCAGCAATCCAACCCTTTCCCCTTGCCATTCAACTATCAATACAGTACTTCTCTCATCATCCTTCAACTTCATACAGAACTTTTTATTTATGGCCACAATCGGAATAATATATTCTCTCAATGGTATAATACCGCTGATAATTGATGGGGTAGTAGGGACAGGGACTATTCGTTCACAGGTGATAACCTCGCGTGCTGTTTCTGCCTCAATCCCAAATTCCTTGTCTTCTATGCTGAATAATATCAACTGAACATCTTTCATTGGCTCTCCTTTTGTGGCAGTTAGCTTTGCTAACTGCTAACGGCTTCTTCCCAACTGCTTCTTTATCTCTCGTTTCAATATCTTCCCTGTTGCGTTTTTGGGAAGAGATTCCCAGAATTCAATGATTCGAGGCACCTTATATGCTGCCAATCTCTTTTGACAAAAATCTCTTATCTCTTCTACGGCTGCTTTTCCCCCCTTTTCTTCCTTTTCGTCCACTTTCAAAACAATAACAGCAACAACTATCTCTTCTCTATTTTTTTCTTCCTGTCCAACAACAGCTGCCTCTGCAACCTTTTCATGGCTATAAAGAACATCCTCTATCTCCCGGGGATAAACATTCAATCCATGAACAATAATCATATCCTTTTTGCGATCAACGATATATATATATCCCTTATCATCTATCCTGGCTATATCACCGGTAAACAGCCATCCATCACGAATTGTCTCCATGGTTGCCTCTGGTTGATGATAATATCCTTTCATGACATTTTGTCCACGAACAATCAACTCCCCTACCCCACCCTGCGGCACATCCTGTCCCAGATCATCCACCACCCTGACCTCAACGCCAGGGACAGGGATACCAACAGATCCAGGCTGACGAAGGCTCAAAGGGTTAAGGGAAACAACTGGCGATGCCTCAGTCAGTCCATAGCCCTCAAGCAGCGGCAGATTAAAGGTATTCTCAAACCTTTTCAGCACCTCTGTAGCCAGAGGAGCTGCCCCGGAGAGACACAGCCTTATCGGGTTGATAAAATGAAACCCCCATGGCAGCTTAAGCCTTGAAAGGATATTATAAACAGGCGGTATGGCAACAAATATGCTTACCCTTTGTATCATAATGGCTTTTATCACCTTACTGAATGGTTTGGGTGATTTTAAGACAATTATCCTGGCACCTGCATAAAGCGGGGCAAGCAAACAAACTGTGGCTGAAAATGAATGGAACATGGGCAAAAAGAGAAGAACCCTATCCTTTTCCGTGAGTTTAGCTGCGACAAGCGATGAAGCTATATTGCATAAAAGGTTTTTATGGGTAAGCATTACCCCCTTAGGATTCCCGGTGGTTCCTGATGTATAGATAATAACCGATACATCCTCATCCTGTGCTGCTGAAGGATACCACTGATCATTGTCCCTTTTAATAATTTGTTCCCACAGAAGATAACCCTTGCTTATCATAGAGAAATCGCCTTTAATATCTGTAAGCACAGTCTGAGCTGGAGCAAAATTAATCTCTGGAAGATTATCCTTAAAGTCAGATGAGGTGATCAGCAATGCAGGCGATGAGTCCTGCAGGATAAAGTTAATCTCTTTTGAGGAAAGCATGGTATTAATCGGCACAGCAATTGCCCCAAGCCGTAATGCAGCAAAGTATGAAATCACAAACTCATAGGAATTATGAAGAAGGATGGCTATCCTATCATTTTTTTTAATCCCAAGTATCAGCAATGCTCCAGTTAATCGGTTAACCATAGCATTCAATTCTCCATACTTAACTTTTTTGTGTTCAAACACCAACGCCAATCTATCAGGATTTTTTTTTGCTCCATCTGTTAATACCTTGTCTAAGGTCATAACCACCTCACATTTACAGCTTGAATAGTTACCTGTAATTTTAGCAAAAAATTATTACGATGTCAACAGAAAAAACTTCGACCTGTGCGGTTGAAATATGCTACAGTTTTATCGAATTACCTACGAAATTT
>JASEHA010000068.1 GCA_030018795.1 bacterium | reverse complement strand
GCTGGCAGCAGACCTTCTGCCTCTGTCACCCCGCAGCTACAAGAATACCTGTGGCTGCGGGGTGACAGAGGGGCTCCCTCCTTGTCCTCGCTATCTTTCAATCAGGACTGGCAGAAGGTAGTTGTCGAGCAAGAAGGTTGGGCATTGTCTATTTTGAGGAGTGAATGAATAATCATAAGCAGTCACAAGGGACAGAGCAGTAGGACAGATGAGACTAAACAGAGAACAGGCGCATAATCGTAGGATTGCAGAAAAGGCAGAGGTTATCTGGGGAGAATCCACCCTTGCTGGCAGGCAAAGGATTAAACGAAGAAGTAGTTTGATTATTGAAGCGTGTGGGATTACTCCAGGGATGAGGGTGTTGGAGATTGGATGCGGTACCGGACAGTATTCCATCATGTTTTCTCAAACAAAGGCACAGCTATTTGCCACAGATATCTCATGGGAACTATTGGCTCATGTTGCCAAAAAAGCAAAAAAAAACGCCTGGCAAGGTATCCTCTGCCAGGCAGAAAAACTGCCATTTAAGGATATGTCCTTTGATGCAGTGGTTGGAAATGCTGTTCTCCATCATCTGGATCTGTCTTTTGCCCTGCAAGAGATAAAACGGGTATTAACCCATAAGGGAAGGTTTGCTTTTGCTGAGCCAAATATCCTTAATCCACAGAACATGCTCATTAAAAACGTCAAATTCATAGGCCGTCTGGTTGGCGAATCACCTGATGAGACAGCATTCCTTAAGTGGAGGATACTGAGACAATTAAGGGAGGCAGGGTTTTGTGAGCCTGAGGCTATACCGTTTGATTTTCTGCATCCGGTTGTGCCTGATAATTTGGTAAGGGCTGTCAGTATGTTGGGTGGGTTATTGGAACGGCTTCCATTGGTGAGGAATATGGCCGGGTCATTGCTTGTTACTGGAACAAAAAAGGTTGCGACAGTTAGGAAGGGCACCAGTATCTCGTGACACTTAATCTTCAGGGTAGGGTGGGCATGCCCACCAAAAAGGTGTAGATGACAGAAATAGATTGGTAGGCATGCCCACCCTACTCATAACCCATAATTTTAATTGTCATGAGGCACTAGTGTCGTGTCAACCCTTCAATGTTGCATAGAGATGATATAATTGTAGGATGGGTGCTAACCCATCTACCTCATCTATCCGACAATTGAGAGTTGACATGTCACCAGTGCAATAGTTAACTGGTGCACTGGTGACTGGTACACTGGGTATGTGAGAAATGGGAAGGAAGTAGTATATGTCTGAAAAAAGCGATAGTGTAACCGTAATTATTGTAGCCAGGGATGAGGAAGGTGGCATAGCAGGGATTGTTGAGCAGGTTAAGCCTTATGCAGATGAGGTTCTGGTTGTAGATGGACACTCAAAGGATAGAACAAGGGAGCTTGCAGCACAGGCCGGGGCAAGGGTGATCCTTGATAATGGCAAGGGCAAGGGTGCTGCTTATAAAGCAGGGGCAGATGATGCAAACAAGAATATCCTCGTTTTTATAGATGCTGACGGCTCTCATGAACCAGATGATATCCCAAAATTGGTTCAGCAGCTAACCTCTGAACAGGCAGATATGGTTGTTGCCTCAAGGATGATGGGCGGAAGCGATGAGTTCCATGGCAATATCCTTAATTATATCAGAATGGTTGGTGGCGGCTTGATTACCCTACTAATAAACCTGAGGCATAAAGCCCAGTTGACTGATGTCTTGAATGGCTTCAGGGCAATCAAAAAGGATGTATTCCTTAACCTGAGACTTAAGGCAAATGACTTTGACATAGAGCATGAGATGGTTATAAGGTGTTTAAGAATGGGATATAAGGTAACAGAGGTTGCCAGTCATGAATACGAAAGAAAATGGGGCAGGTCAAAGCTGCCTACATTTAGAAAGGCTCATATGTTTTTCTGGAGACTACTGGGATAGAGGTCAGAAGATAGAATTCAGAATTCAGAAGCCAGAATGCAGAATGTAACTCAAGCTTCCAGCTTGAGTATTGCTCGGTCGTTTCGATTCCACTCAACGATAAGATAAGCCACAAGCAAGATACTTGTGTCACATACATTCTGGTTTCTGACTTCTGACTTCTGGCTTCTGACTTCTGGCTTCTGAATTCAGACTTCCACCCAACGGAGGGATAAATGGACAATAACGATACCTTGAACAAAGAAAAACTTATTCACATGGTAGTTCATGAGCTGAAAAACCCCCTGACATCTATAAAAGGGGCGGCAGAGATTATCCTAAAGAAATCACTCGGGGATATTCCACCTTCTGTAGAACAGTTCGTGCAAATTATACATAAAGGTACAATTCAGCTCGATAGCCTTGTCAACAACCTGCTTGACCGTTCAGCCCTGCTTACAGCCAATCTCAGCCTGAATCTTGGTGTATATGACCTGTCAAGCCTGATTAATGAGGCAGTCTCTCTTGTTCAGGGTTTAGCTGATGAGTATAAGATTGCCATAGATGTTCATATTCCAGATGACCTGCCTGATGTAGTTATTGATAATCAGAGGATAAAACAGGTGCTGATAAATCTTTTGACTAATGGGATTAAATTCACTGTATCCCCTGGCAAGATAACCATAACTGCAAAAGAGGATGGAGATAAGATAATAGTTGGTGTGCAGGATACAGGCATAGGGATTGCTGACGAATACAAGGATAAGATATTCAATGAGTTCTATAAGGTTCCCCAGATAGCTCCGCATGAAAGGATACGGGGAAGTGGGCTTGGTTTGCACATTGTTCAGGGGCTGGTTGAATCACATGAGGGCAAGATATGGGTTGAGAGTGAGGTTGGCAATGGTTCAACATTCTTCTTCACCATTCCGAAAAAGGGATCATATTGGTTAGATATGATAATATCTAAAAGAAAGGAGATGGGAGTTGGAGAAAAGAATTTATCTGAACTGGTAGAGGTATCAGTGCTTCAAGAGCTTCAGGATAAGTTTGCCTCTGCCCTGGATATTCCTGTTATAATTGTAGATGCCCAGGGGAATATCTTGACCAAACCAAGTAGTCTTTCCTCTTTTTGCCAGATTATTCTGGAAACAGAGACAGGCAAGGCAAGATGTCATGAATTTATCAAACGGGTGGTTGATGCTACGGCTGTTAACCAGGTGTCAAAGATATTCTTTTGTGAGGCAGGACTGGGTCATTTCGCGGCCCCAATAATTAGCCGAAATTCTTACCTTGGAGCAATTGTGATTGAAGGAACACAGGTATTTACTGCTGTTTCCAAGGAAAGGATTGAAGAGCTGGCACATGAGATTGGCGTTGATGTTGTCCATTTGAGCAGGGCAGCTGAGGGGATACGGATATTCCCAGAAAATAAGGTTTACATGGCTGGCGAACTGATTATCTCTATTGCCAATACCATTGCCTCATTGTGTACAGAAAGGTATCAATTATCTAATAAAGTGGCAGAGCTATCTACTATGTCTACCATTGGCAAGTTTATCACCTCTACCCTTGATATGGAAAAACTTCTCAACTCAATCCTTTATACGGCTATGAATGTGCTTGATGCCAGTGGCGGGATAATATCCATGGTAGAGCCAGCAACAGGCAGGCTAAAGACAAGGGTAGCCTATGGAACTGGCGGCAAGATGGTCCTTGGAACAAAGAGAAGGATGGGGGAAAGTATCTCGGCAATAGTATTTGCAGAAAAATCTCCCTTGCTTGTTAGAAGGGATTCAGAAGATACCCTGTCTGATATCTTGAAAAAGGAAGAAATATCTTCATTAATCTGTATCCCCCTTGGATCCAGGGGGGAGCTGATTGGTGTGTTTAATCTTAATCGAGTTGGTAGTCATGATTTTACAGGAGAGGATCTGGAATTCTTTATAACCATAGGGGCACAGGCCTCTATTGCTATTGAAGAATCCTTGCTCTATCAGGCTATAGAGCAAAAGGTTGGACAGATTGACAGCTTTCATAAGGTTGGGCAGGCTATTATCTCTACCCTTGGAATACAACAGGTGCTGGATTTGATTGTTCAGTCTATCAGCAAGATGATGCCTACCATGCGTTGCTCACTACAGTTTTTATCTGATACCAAGCAGGCAACTATCACTGCCTCGTATGGGCTATCCAATGAGTACTGTAATAAAGAGGGGCTGGTCATGGACAAGGGTATTGTCAGTCATATGGTCATAACCAGAGAACCAGTGATGATTGAAGATATTAAAACAGATCCAAGGATAAAATGCAAGGAGTATGCTATCAATGAGAATCTTGTCTCCCTCTTGTCTGTACCCTTGATGGTCAAGGATGAGATACTGGGCATAATCACGGTTTATTCCTCAGAAACTCATAAATATACTACTGAAGAGGTAGAATTATTATCTACATTTGCTACACAGGCTACCATTGCTATCGAAAATGCTCGATTGTTTGATGTGGCGAGGAATGAGATATTCGATACAGCTGAGACATTGAGTGAGGCTATCGATGAAAGGGATGGATATGATGATAAGCATACTAAGGATATGGTAATACATTGTGTTAAAACAGCTAAAAGCCTTGGGCTTTCTGCTGACCAGATAGAGGGGATACGCATGGGAGCACTTCTTCATGATATTGGCAAGATTAATATTCCAGAAGAGATACTCTTGAAAAAGGGTAAATTAACCCCTGATGAGGTTAAGCTTATTCAAAAACACCCGTTACTGGGGAAGAGTATTATCGAAAAGTTGAATCTCCCATGGAATGTAAAAAATATCATCCTTCAGCACCATGAAAGGATAGATGGGCAAGGGTATCCTGATGGGCTGCTGGGGGGAGAGATTGCCATTGAGGCATTGATTATCGAGGTTGTGGAGGCATATCATGCCATGCGGACTAAACGCCCCTACCGCGAAGCACTTTCAAGGGAAAAGGCAATCGAGGAATTGGAAAAATGTCGTGGAAAAGCGTTTGACCATGAGATAGTTGATGCTTTTTTGAAGGTATTACAGGCAGAGCAGTGATAGAATAAGACCTATTTCACTTTCAAACGGAGGAAGATATGGATTTAGAACAGATGTGGGGGAAAGCAGTCAAAGAGACAGAGATAATCAGGTATCGGATAAGCCCGCTGCAAACATATAAGGTGACAGATGTACCTTATATCTTGTTGTGTGAGTCTGTGGTAAACCCGGGTGATACGGTTGTTCGACAGGGACATGTTTCTGTGCATGAACCATCCCTGCTTATGCCGCCAAATCACCCATTCTTTGAAGGGTTTGGGTTTGAAGAAAACCTTTGCATTGATAAGGATGCTCTCCGAACATTTTTATTGTTAAGGGGTGTATCGTTCCCATCATTAAAGTACAATAATGAGGTAAGTGCTATTGATGTCTTTGAGGGCTGTCTGGATGAGGCAGTAAAACACCATGTTGATCAATTAGAAAGAAAAGAGGATGTTAGGGCAGGATTGATTGTAGGCAATGATGAATGCTGGCAGTTTTCAGTCATTATATTCGTTGGTGGGCTGGTAATGAGGTCTGCTTCAAAGGATATAAAAAATTTGATGAAGGATATTATGTAATGAGTTTAAGAATGGTTCAAGGGGTAAGGGAAGAGACAATCTAAAAGGTATTTGACTGCTGAGAGATTTTACAAGAATGACCCCTTGAACTCTTTTCACCAATTAAACACCCACCACAACACCCAGCTCAAAGATATAAATGTCAGAACGCCCATCAAAATACCCACAATCAAAGAGGGTATTGTTTGTCTGGACGACCTTATCCGTGAGGAGTTTGCGACTACTGTTTCACCTTGTATCCCCTGCCCCAGGGAAACAATTACCTTTGAGTGAGACATATCCATGTCAAATACCTCTTCCACCTTTCCCTCAATCAGGTTGCCCTGTTTCATCCGAATTTGGTCGCGGATATGCTTTATCTCTGTAATATCAATTATCTTGCAGGTAACCCAATCACCAACCTTTATCTTTGAGGCAAGCACCCCGGCAATAGGGTCAGCAATCATTCGTATCTTAAGCAGGGCTATTACCGGCGGTTTAGTAACCTCTTCCACCTCAAGCGGAAGCGGCTTAGCAATCTCTTCAACCTCAAACGATGGCTGAGGTTTTTCCTCCTTCTTTTCTTTCCCTTTCTCTTCTCTTCTTCTCTTCTTCTCCTTTTTCCTTCCTTTCCCCCCTTCCCCCTTTCCATTTATTTCATCCCTTGACAGAGACTCAAATGGAATGGTTGCAATTGGTCTTTTTTCCTTTACAGATCGATCCTTGACCATAGTAATCCCTGCTGGTTCCTCAAAGGGAAGGGTTTCTATCTTCCCGCTGGAATGGGAGGCAAAGGTTACATACGGATATTCTTCTTTGACCACAAAGGTAGAGTTTCTTATGGTAATTCTTGTTCCAGGGTGGACAACCTTATAAACACAAACCTTTCCATGCCTTGTCTGCAAGATATCACTCTCTAAGGTAGGCAGAGACATACTCATGGTATATATTTTTTCCTTGAGCATATTCTTTGCTTCAATATGCTGGATAAGCAGTCGTTCCTTTTCCTCTGGGAAGCTATCCCCTAATTTTTGTTTTAGATTCAGAAGAAACTTTATCCCCTGCTCTATTCCATGGAACCTTTCTTCATCGTCAGCCAATTCTTGTTTAAGCCGATATATCTCCTCACGGATCAATGGCAAGGCGCCTACCTCAATCTCTGTCTTTGCCTCAGTCAGGGTGCCAATTATTTTGGCATTAACCTCTTCCCCTGCCCGAATCCGTCCGCCAAGGATTGCCCCTATTTTCCCTTGAACAATAATCCTTTTTTTTGCATCAACCTGACTATATCGGATAGATTCATTAACAATAACATCCTCACCAGCATCAACAATGCCGTGTTCAATAAAATTTGCCCAAATATTTCCCTTTGCCCGGACATTCCCATCACCCTTGCCAATAATCCCGCCATCTACGAGAATATTCCCATCAGCTGAAACATAAGCCTTTTCAATGCATCCATGAACCTCAATATTTCCTGCGGATTTTACCATAAATCCATCAAGCACATTCCCCCGAATGATGATTGAACCAGGAAAATCAATATTCCCTACAGAATAATCTACATCCCCTTTCACCTCAAGGACAGACTCAACATGGATACGATTATTTTTCCAGACCACCTGTCCATCGATTGTAGCCTTGAGAGCTAATCCATCATTACTCAGCTCGGTATTCCTTCCAACGGGCAGATTTCTATCTATCCCATCCCTGGAAGGGATCTCTTTACCGGTTACTGTTAGCCCGGCAGCACCATTGTTTGGACGAGATTTTACTGCCAGGACATCACCTGCATGAACAACATCAACAATCCCAAGCTCCCGAAAATCAACCCGACCATCTTCCTTTTCTTTAAGATGGATCTGTTTGGTCTTCTCGAAGTTGAACTCAACAACACTATCCTCCCCTGGAACAGGCATGGTTGCTTGAGCAATGAGGATTGGGGTATTATATATCTGCTGCTGAAGGGCATTGATGATAGCGTGCTCATCAATATTTACCACAACACCCCTTTCCCGAAGGGTGTGCTCAATTATATCTAAGGGAACATTCCCTGGCAGGGTAAGGTATGCCCGCAGCTCGTCATAGGTAACCTCGATGAGCACCTTCCCTTCTTCAGACCCCTGATGCATCTTGCCGATTTTAATTGGAATCCCGGTGGAATCATTTACTATCTGACTCACTAAGTTAAGGTCAATAGAGATGTTTGGTATATCCCTGATCTCTTCCAGAACATCATCCAACCCAATCCATTTACCCTCTCCGGCAGGCGGATGGACGGTTAAGTACAGGTTATGACCATCTGTTTCCAGCTTAAAGTGAGCATCAACATCATAAAGCCTTGCCATCTATCCTCCTTTGCAGCTATTCTTCCTCAAACAATGCCTCAACAAACTCTACTGGATTAAACTCACCAATATCCTCTAATCCCTCACCAACACCGATGAGTTTCACTGGCAGCTTCAATTTATCAGCAATAGAGATGATAATGCCGCCCTTAGCCGTACCATCCAATTTAGTCAGGACAATCCCGGATATTCCCACAGACTCTAAAAAGTTCTGAGCTTGAATAAGCCCATTTTGTCCAGAGACTGCATCAAGAACCAATAATATTTCATGGGGTGCACCAGGTATCTTCTTTTCGCATATTTCCCGTATCTTTTTCATCTCACGAACAAGGTGATGCTTGGTGTGAAGACGGCCGGCTGTATCAATCAGGACAACATCTATGTTACGGGCAATGGCTGCATCTAAGGCATCATAGGCTACTGCACCCGGGTCTGCCCCTTCTTGCTGCTTTAATATCTCTACCCCGCATCTTCTTGCCCATTCTTCAAGCTGTGGGATGGCTGCTGCACGATATGTATCAGCCGCAGCAATCAAGACACTCTTGCCCTCGTTTTTAAGCTTAAAGGCTAATTTGCCGATAGTGGTTGTTTTACCAGAGCCATTTACACCAATAAATAGAAAAATTGCCGGCATATTTGAAGGAAAATTCAGACAAAACCCTTGAGTCCCTAAAATGCTGCTTATCTTTTCCTTCAAGGCTATTCTCAACCCCTCTGGTTTAATCGAGCTATTCCGCAATTCATCTATTATTCTAAGGGCTGTTTCTATACCAACATCTGTATTAATAAAAGCCTCTTCAACCTCATCCCAAACGCTTTCATCCTTAGCAAAAAACTTAAAAAACCCAATCCTTGTAGGATTAAGGGCTTTTTTCAACTTATCAAACCATTTACCAAACATTAGTTACTCCTGTTTCGATATTTCGACTCTGCTCAATGACCGCTCCGCTCAATGATAAGAGTTTCGAGTTGTTTAGGTTGAAGGCTATTACTCGATGTTCAAGTTTTTAACCTACGATTCTTCGACCTGTGCGGTTGAAATATGCTACAGTTTTATCGCATTATCCACGAAATTCACGAAAATTGTTTGAAAAAGCCACAGATTCT
>JASEHA010000067.1 GCA_030018795.1 bacterium | reverse complement strand
ATGCTCTTTTTACATGAGGCATTATGAGACAGTTGGCTTTATCGAATATTCAGTGGAAGCAAAAAACACTTGACAATATCTAACCAATCTGCTATATTCATACTTAGATTGCCTGCTTGTGCTGTGCAGCAGCACAACGCTGTTTTGTCGTTATTCATAGGTAAGGAGCAAAATAATGGAGATAACCAAACAAATTGTTGCTGAACATGGAATTACTGAAGAAGAGTATGGAAAAATTTTAAACATTCTCAAAAGGACACCAACCATTACAGAGCTGGGTATCTTTTCTGTGATGTGGAGTGAGCATTGCAGCTATAAAAGCTCACGCTCTACCCTAAAAATGCTGCCTACTAAATCAGAAAGGGTGCTGGTTGGTCCAGGTGAAAATGCTGGTGTAGTGGATATTGGGGATGGGATATGGATAGCCTTTAAGATAGAGTCGCACAACCATCCCTCAGCGGTTGAACCATACCAGGGGGCAGCTACAGGTGTAGGCGGAATATTGCGGGATATATTTACCATGGGGGCAAGACCTATTGCCATCCTTGACTCCCTGCGGTTTGGGAAGATGGACTCATCGCAAAGCAGACGGTTATTAAGCGGTGTTGTCTCTGGCATAGCCGGCTATGGGAATTGTATGGGTATTCCCACTATTGGAGGAGAGATATGCTTTGATGCTGTGTACGAAAAAAATCCGCTTGTAAATGTCATGAGTCTGGGGATAATCAGTGATAATAAAATAGTAAAGGCTTGTGCCACAGGTGAGGGCAATCCTATCATCTATGTTGGCTCTGCCACAGGCAGGGATGGGATAAAAGGGGCATCGTTTGCCTCACGAGAATTGACTGAATCCTCTTATGAGGATAGACCTGCAGTTCAGGTTGGTGACCCATTTACAGAAAAGCTCTTGCTTGAAGCATGTCTGGAGCTTGCGAAACAAGATTACCTTATCGGTATGCAGGATATGGGTGCTGCGGGACTAACATGCTCTACCTGCGAGATGGCTAGCAAGAGTAATGTTGGTATCGAGATAGATTTAAGCCTTGTCCCTAAAAGGGCACAGGGTATGACCCCTTATGAATTGATGCTCTCTGAATCACAGGAAAGGATGTTGGTTTGTGTAAAAAAAGGGTATGAGAAAGAGGTTGAAAAAATCTTTGCGAAATGGGACCTGCATTCTGTGGTTATTGGCCGGGTAACAAGTGATGGAATCTTTCGGGTAATGGATGGACAGAAAATTGTCTCTGAGATACCTGCTAAGGCATTAACAGATGATGCCCCTATCTATCAACACCCTGAAAAAGAGCCTGAATACTTGAAAGAGGCTCAAGCAGCCTTTAGCCTTCAGCCTTCAGCCTTCAGCCTCAATGAAATACTGCTCAAGCTTCTTGCCTCACCTGTGATTGCTAATAAGGCATGGATTTATGAACAATATGACCATATGGTCAGAACCAATACCATCTTGTGTCCGGGTAAGGGGGATGCTGGTGTGGTTTATATTAAAAATGCGGAATACGGAAAAGGGAATACGGAAGGGACAGAAAAAGCAATTGCTATGTCTACAGATTGTAATGGAAGGTACTGCTACCTTGACCCATACATGGGCGGGATGATTGCTGTGGCAGAGGCAGCCAGGAATGTGGTCTGCGTTGGGGCAAAGCCACTGGCTCTGACCAATTGCCTTAACTTTGGCTCACCCATGGATCCAGAGGTAATGTGGCAGTTCAGAAGGGTGGTTGAGGGTATAAGCAAGGCATGTCAAGCATTGGATGTGCCAGTAACCGGCGGGAATGTTAGTTTTTATAATGAAACTGAGGCAGGTCCCATCTATCCCACACCAGTGATTGGCATGGTTGGCGTAATAGAGGATGCCTCTAATGTTACTGATATGGGGTTTAAGGATGAGGGGGATGTAATCATCTTATTGGGTGAATCAAGGGATGAGATTGGCGGAAGCGAGTATTTGAAGATAATCCATGGGATGATTGCTGGCAAACCACCACTTCTGGATATAGAAAGAGAACAAAAAATTCAACAGGCTGTGCTTGAGGCATTTGAAGCAAAAATAGTCAAGTCTGCTCATGATTGTGCTGAGGGTGGACTTTCTGTAACCCTGGCTGAATGCTGCCTTCAGGGGAAGATAGGGGCTAAATGCAGCTGCCAGTCTGCGATTAACATGTCGCCCATATCCCTCCTCTTTGGGGAGTCTCAATCAAGGATAGTTGTCTCTGTATCAAGTGCCAATCTTGAGCAACTCAGGCAAATAATTGTGCAGGCAGGTATCCCTTATGAGGTATTAGGTGTGGTTAACGGAGATGAATTAATCATTAATGAGCTTATTCAACTACCGCTTAAAGAAATGGAAACAGCTTATCAATGGCAAGGATAAAACGCACCTGAAGGTGCTTACTACATTAAAATATGGAGGTGGCTTATCAATGGCAAGGATAAAGGGAGGATTTGTTCCGGGATTTATTGTTGGGGTATTATTGATTGGGATGATTATGGGCTTATACATGTCGGTTCATCCCCCAAAGAAAAGGGCAATAAAATCTGTAACGCATCTAAAGATAGAGAAGGTTCCCTTGAAAGAGGATATTTCCGAGGTTTTTTATCCTGAGGGAAATATTATCCAACAAAAAATCGCCTTAGAGACAGTAAAAAAGATGTCCCTTGAATGCAAAAGGATACAAACATTATTTAATATCACATCACAAGAGATGTTGACCGGACAGATGTATGGCTTTGTCTTTTGCCCTGTTTGGCGAGATGACCCATTTATCTCGACAATCAAGGATGATAAATGGCTAATTGTGGATAATGTTACCTGCTGGCCCATTGTCTGTGAATGGAGCTGGCCATTTCAAAACCCAGTCAATAAATATTATCTCCATTGTCTCTTCCCTTATTACATGGCTCAGGAGGTCTTGAAAAAGAGTATTACTTGGGATGAGACTGCACAATGGTTTGTAGATGGGTTGTGCAGTTACGCCTCTGCTGTATGCTGGCAGCAATTTGATAGAAAAGCTTACATGAATTATGAGTATGATCAGGCAATGGTTTTTTTTGATCAAAAGGGATATGCTACTGCAACCATTAATCTTACTGACCCTGCACATATCCAGAAAGAGGATAAAGAGTTTGTCTTCCTGCCAGCAGAGACATATTTTGTCATTGACCTGGTAAAAAAGCATAAAGAAAAGGTTATTCCCTTGCTTATCTCCAGGCTGGCTGCATCTAAGACAAAACCAATAACTGGTGAAGAGGTATTGCTTGCCATAAAAGAGATAACTGGTGAGGATATGGGCACAAGAACAAAATTTATCTCAAGGGATGAGGTTCTCAGTCGATTCAGGGAGTTGGGAAAGAAGATGGGGCGGAAATAGGAATTTTATACCTCACACCACTATAATTTGGGATTTTTTTTAATTCTGGCAAATAACTGCCGCAGATGGTAAAAAATATCCAACTAAATTTTACAATCTCGATGCAATTATCTCCGTTGGTTACAGAGTCAACTCCAGGCAAGCAACCCTTTTTCGTATTTGGGCAACGCAAGTACTTAAGGAGTACATCATTAAAGGCTTTGCCATGGAGATGACGAGCGGCTGAAAAATCCCGGCAAAACATTTGGTAAAGATTATTTTGAAACTGATAACAAGGGTAAGGCATCTTTTCCCTCGTTCACTGAGCGATTACAGATAAACAGGATTTTCTTGGTGCCTCATTATTACGCCTTCTGATAAAACCAATAGTATGCTGAAAAGCATACATAATAATGTTTTAGCTCCCGATGCAAGGGGAGGCTTATCTTTGTCTGGTTCGAGGCTATCTTGCTTCCAGGAATCTCATACACTGCCTCTGTCCAGGCATTGTCTGCATTCTCATGCGTCCATATCCCCAAAAACTCTCCATTCACCCAGACCTCTATGGGCGTATAGATTGATGTCCTCTTGACTATCTTTAGCCCCTTTCCTGGAATGGTGTGAACCATCATGCTTTCTCCGCCTGTAATCTGTCTCCCTGCATCAACCACTACGACTGACGGATTATTCAGGTAGGGATACATGCAGGCTTCATTCTGATAGATTAAGCCATAAAACATCCCTCTCTGTGTTTCCCAAAATTTGTAGTGATGAGCCTTTTCGTTCTCAACATCTCCAACATCAACATGGTCAACCAGGCTGTATCCCTCTAATTCGTTGTCAGCAGCATAAATCTTGTCCCCTTTATGGGCGAGACTCCAGTCAACCTTGTAGACGGTCATGGGTGAAGGGCTGCCGGCAATGGTTGAGTCAATAAGCTTGAATTGACAGATTTCTTCTTTTAACATGCCTATCTTATCAAAACTAAACCAGCTTGGATAGATGATAAAATAGTCGGGATATTTTTTTTGGTCAAGAGATTCCAGAAATTCAAAGATGCTTCCTGCCCCATTGACCCATGCCCAGCCAGCCTTGTTTGTTCCAAGACCAAGGAGATCGATTACGTATCTATCCCCCAAATATTTTACTGCTCCAAGGTCATTAACCGCAACTACTGCATCCCTGGGGATATTTTTTTCTATCCATTCCCCAAGAGCCATTTGTTGATTGTAAATGTCTTTGCAATTTTTCCCATAAGCTACTGAAAAGTACAGGGTGTTCAATATGCCAAATAATAAGAAAAAGGAGGCCAAAGAAACAAAGGCAGCTTTTTTTTCATTTTTTTCCTTGTCTCCAAAAGTGAGCAGGGGAGAAAGAGGTTGGCAAACCAGTCGGGTAAACAAAGAAAGCCCGCTGACCATAAAGATCAAAAACAAGGGATAAAACGGAATAAGATACCGATGCCAGTGCCATTTAACTGGAAGGGAAACGCAAAGGGAAAAGAAGCTTGTCATCAACAAGCAGAGGGTTAATGCCCCAATTCCCAGAAACTTTTCCCGTATCTCTTTTGTTACAAGATATAACACCCCAATAATTGCAAAGAATAATGAAAACGGGGCAAAATAGATTGACTCCTGCTGCTCATTGGCATACATGGCCGGGAGATATTTGCCTTCACATCCAGAGAATATATCCTTCATTATATAAAAATAATACTTGCCTGCTGTAGCTGCTATATCAAGCAGGTTTGAATTTGGTCTGGAAAGAGGGGACTTGGCAATCATGGTGTTAAATGTCAGGCTTCCGGTAAAGGCATAGTTCGTTATTACAAAGATCATCCCAAACCCTACCGGAATGAGAAAATAATAATTTTTCTCATTCCGCAGGAAAAAGATGAAGCCAAAAAGTACCCCTGAAAGGATCAACCCCTCTGGTCTGGTCAGAGCCATGATGCTGGCAAAAACTATTGTCCAGACATATTTTTTCTTCTCTGCCTCAAGAAGAAAGGCATACAGGACAGCCAGAATAATACACATAAAAAAGCCTGTCTCCATCCCGCAAAAAAAACTCCAGAGGATTGGACCATTAAATAAAAAGAGTAGCCCTAAGAAAAGACCGGTTGTTTCACTGAATAACCTTCTGCCAATATTAAATATCAATAATGAGGAAATGATTAAAAAGAGCAGCCCTAACCCAAGCGAGAAAGCAAGGATACCTGTCTTGCCCAGGCCAGATAAAAACCCCAGGCTTAAGATAAAAGGATACAAAAGACT
Source organism: bacterium (assembly GCA_030018795.1). Lineage (GTDB taxonomy): Bacteria > UBA9089 > CG2-30-40-21 > CG2-30-40-21 > CG2-30-40-21 > CG2-30-40-21. The sequence continues at coordinate 3,337 of JASEHA010000067.1, read as the reverse complement.
GGTTGCCCCTGTTGTCAGGCTATCCCCTGTATTGTATTGAAAGGCAGCCCCATGACAGATTTGTTTGGCATACTGAAGAAAGATAAAGGTATCATCCAGTGGCGGGGCAAGATGACCATCTGTGTAAAAAAGCATTGACCTTAGAAAAATGGCTGCAAGAAGGATCGCTATTGTGCTGAATAGTATTGTGTATCGTGTTTGCATAATGCTCCTTGTAAGGTCACTTTAGAGCACCAGTCACCAGAACACCAGTAAAGAATTTGACTAATACTCTGGTGCACTGATGCACTGGTGCTCTAAAGTTTTTATCTCTGATAAAACCAATAGTGTGCTGGGAAATATTCTGCCTTATCCATGGTCAGAATGTTTATCCTTGTCCGTTCCATGGTTATCCATTCAGCAGGAATATCCAGAATAGCCTCTGTCCATAGATTATCGGATCCTCTGTCTTCCTTCCATGCCTTTTTATATTTGTTATTAACCATTACCTTGATATTAAACTTGCCCCTGTGCCTGATAATCATCTTCATGTTTGTTGAGGGCCTTGTCTTTATTACCATCTCTTCCCCTCCAGAAAGAACCCTGCCGCCATCAGCAACAACCTTTTCCTGATCAGGTAGTAACGGAAGCTTCAGGGCATAGGTGTTTGCACCTGGTTTGTGCTCTGCTTCCCAGAATCTGTAATTATGAGTTTTTTCGTCTACAATATCGGCTACATCAAGGCTGTCTATTAATAGCCAGCCGTCTACCTCATTTAACACGGATATGCAGGAATCCCCTTTATGAAGCCATGCCTTTTCTGTTTCATAAACAACCAATGGCGAAATCTGTTCAATGGTTACCATCTTAGAGGAATATACCCTTTTGCCAAGCAAACCAGATTGCTCAAGCCCAAGCTCATTCTCTGACAGAACAAAGAATTGAGGATAAACACCCCTTGACTCTAATGCCTCAAAGATGCTCCCTGCCCCATGCCTGAAAGGTGCAGCCAGCCCATTGCTGCCTACACCTGAGATGTCAATAAACCTTCTCTCGCCAAAGTATGCCAGAGGGCTCATCCCTTTAGCCGCAATGACAGCATCTGGAGGAAATTTTTCATTTATCATCTTTCCCATGGTGATTTCATGATAGTATGTATTGTAACAGCTTTTGCCATAGATGACACTAAAACAGATTGTGCTGCATAATCCAAAGAGCAGAAAGAAACAGGAGAATCCATAAAATATTTCTGTATCTCTGGCGGAGATAGCATCTCTGGCAGAGATAGCATCTCTGGCGGAGGTTTTGGGGATCAAGGCAGCAATTGCCTGAGAAAATTGATATGTTCCAATAGCTACCAGGATGATAAAAACAGGGTAATAAGGGATTACTGTTATATTCCACAGGGTGTGTGCTGGGTATAGAAAGGATGAAAGTAATATCCCGCCAAAAAACCAGAGAAAAGTCAAGGATACTGCACCCAGGTGCCTTGAGATTATTTCTCTGGCAGCTAAGGATAATCCTATTAGTCCAAAGAAAAGGGCAAAGGGTGGAAAATAGACAGAGGTCTGTCCCTGATCAGGGTTGTTAATATTAAAGAATTCTCCGCTAAATCCAGAAAAGATGTCCTTTAAGAGGAAGAAAAAATATCTGCATGCCTGACCTATTACCTCAGGAATAGGTGTGTTTGCCTGAAAAAGAATGGATTCTGAATGAATGGTGTTTGGCAGGAAATTGCCTGTAAACAGAAAATTCAGACACAAATGGAATCCCCCGATTACAGCCGGGATAACGGCTAAGATACCCTTTGAAAAATCTATCTGTTTAAGGCTAATCAGGTTGATAAAAAGAATCACGGTTAACAACCAGACCAGAACAATCCCTTCAAATCGGACAAGAGCCAAAGATGAGGCAAAGATTACTACTCCTATGTATTTATTGGTATTTACTGCCCTAAGAAAATAATATATTGTCAGCAGAATAAGTGTTGCAAACAAAAGCGTTTCTGTGCCGCCAAGGTATGTCCACAAGATTGGCCCGTTTAGCAAGAAGAGAAGAGCTGCAAGCATCCCTGTCTCTTTATTGGCAATCTGTTGCCCTATCAGAAAAAGCAGCCAGGCTGAAAGCAAAAGAAGCACTATGCCTGAAAAAAAAGCATAAAGGATTATCCCAGACCCTTTTACCCCAAGTACAAAGGCAGGCATCAAAAGCAGGGAATATAGCAATCCACCAGCACCTGTGCTGGATGTATCGCTTGATGTATATCGGAAAAAATCACCTGAGGCTAATTGTTTGGCATATTGAAATTGATAAAATGCCTTAGATGCTGGCAATGAAAGATGCCCTTCTGTATAAAAAAGCATAGCAACTAAATATAGCAGGGATACCAGAATCCCTGCCCCAAGAATAATCCACATTTCCTTGCTTACCCTTATCTTGGGGATAGTACCCCTGGCAGAAACTGCCTGCAAACCTTCAACCTTTTTTTTCTTTGTCTTTCCCACTCTATGCCTCCACTTGTTTTGTCAAAAACTCTCTGGCAAGGGTTATATAGCTCTCTGCCCCTTTAGAACCAATATCATAAAGAACAATCGGCTTTCCAAAGCTTGGCGCCTCAGAAAGACGAACATTATTCGGAATAAGCGTCTTATATGTTTTATCAGCAAAGCAGGTGGTAATTTCCTTAACCACCTGTTGAGCCAGGTTTGTTCTCGGATCATACATGGTCAAAAGAATACCCTCTGTTTTCAGCGAGGGGTTCAGCTTCCCATGAACCAGGGTAATGGTACTAAGGAGCTGGCTTAATCCTTCAAGGGCATAATATTCGCATTGAATGGGTATCAAAACCGTATCTGCTGCAACCATACTATTTAGTGTAAGCAAGCCAAGCGATGGTGGGGTGTCAATGAAAATAAAATCATAGTCATCCTTTATCCCACCAAGAGCCTTTTTGAGCATAAATTCCCTATTTTCTAAGGGGACAAGTTCTATCTCTGCCCCGGTAAGGATAACATTAGAGGGCACAAGGAATAATTGCTTAATCTCTGTGCTGCAGACAGCCTCTTCAACTGTAGCATTTCCTATCAAAACATTATACATGTTTGGGTTAGATTTGTGCTTATCAATTCCAAGCCCACTGGAGCTGTTTCCCTGTGGGTCCATGTCTACCAACAATACCTTTTTTCCTATCATTCCCAGACAGGCAGACAGGTTAATGGTTGTGGTAGTTTTTCCAACACCACCCTTTTGATTTGCAACCACAATTGTTTTACCCATGTCTTTACCCTCACTTATTACTAATATAATTGGCGTGGTTTAATTTCATATCGTGCAGGGTAACAAATACTTATTGGTTTCT
>JASEHA010000066.1 GCA_030018795.1 bacterium | reverse complement strand
GTCTTTCATGTCTCTTATTGTGTACTACTTGATGCATTCAATTCGTAATGGAAGAAAGTAAGACATGATAAAAAAGGCTGCTACTTGTTGATTCCGAATTGTTTTATATTTAATAAGGGCATAATTTGTGATAGTAGTGAGTATATGTTCCGCATTCCGTATTCTCTTTTTCGTCTCTTTTTCGTATTTTTCTGCATAGCTCAAGGAGCGTAAAATGATAATTCATAGCAAAACTAAATCATGCTTAACAGGATTGTGGCTGCTTTTATTATCTGGCTGTATCCCTGACCAGAGCATAGGTTTGCAGGAGATAAAGGATACAGGAGGATCTGTCGAACAAGAGTGTCTTGAAAAGGGTCTTGCTTGCTATAAAGAGGGCAACCTTGATTCAGCTATCTTCCTTTTTGCCGAATGCTTGAAGATAAACCCCAATAATCAGGAAGCACGCAAGCTCTTTGAAGAGGGGTTGAAGATGAAGGATGGTAAAGAGAAGGGAGTAGAGAAGGTACCGCTTGAGTCAGAAGAAAAAGCACAGGAGATTAAGAGTCAGCAGGCAGCAATCCAGAAGATACCTGTGAAACAGGGAACGCAAACCCCTTCTGTCTCAACAGCGTCAACAACTAAGAAAGTAGATACAGCTAAGCTTGAACCGCTGTTTACTAAGCAGAAGGGTTCTGTAGAAAAGATAAAAAAGGAATTGTCAGCCCATCGCAAGGAAGAGCTAAAAGAGCCTGAATTACCTAAATCAAAGCCTGAGATAAAATCACAAAAGATTATTGATTATCAACAGGCAAAGGATTTTAATTTTGCTAAAGACATATATTCTAAAGGGCTCTTTGATGCCGCAGCAGGAGAGTTTAAGACATTCTTAGATAAATATCCAAATACCATCTTAAAGGAAAAGATATTATACCTTCTGGCTAATGCTTTTATAAAGGCAAAGAAATATCCGGAAGCGATTGATACAGCTAAGAAATTGATAGATATCAATGGTGAATTTGAGAATGATGGGATATTTTTACTGGCTCAAGCTTATGATGAAAGTGGCAGCCTGAAACAGGCACAGGCTGAATACCTTAAGGCTGCGATGGGTAAACGACCTGCTGATGTGAAAGGGGCAGCACAACATGTTCAAAAATTTCTGGATGAAACAGCCCCGTATCCTACAGCATTGGATGAATTAACCATAAAAGCCCGTCTGTCAGCAGGTAATGCCTATAAAAAAGATGGCGAATATGACCAGAGCCTGTTTGAATATCATCGAGTAATAAATGATCACCCTGAATCAGCATCTACTGCCGAGGCATACTTTCGGATAGGAGAAATATATCAAAAAGCCTCTCGAATAAGAGATTTTCAAAAGGCATATGATGCTTATCAAAAGATAGTTAAACAGTATCCCCATAGCTCATGGGCAAAAAAGGCAAAAAAACAAGCAGATTACTTGTGGGAAAATTATTTAAAATGAAACGATTGTATGCAGTCAAGCCTGCTTGATTTAGCAATAATGCATAACCTCCATTATCTCTTGGAGAACCATTTGTTGAGCAACTTCAAGTGTAGCATTAACCACACATCCTGCGGCTTGTTTATGCCCACCACCATCAAATTTACGAGCAATCTGCCAGACATCTACCCCATTCTTTGAACGAAGATTTACCTTTATCTTGTCTTCTCCAAGGTCTCGAAAAAGGAGAACTACATCTACCCCTTCAATACTCCGTATCATACCAAGGACGCTTTCTGGTTCAAATTCAACATTATACCCTACCTTTTTCAGCATTTCCTTGGTAATACTTGTCCACGCAACGCATTTATCATTACTTATCTGCAGGTTGCTCAACAGCATACCCTGAAGCACAATAGAAGAAAAGTTGTTTCTTTCATAGAGCATACGATAAACAAAATCAGGTTTAACACCAATCTTCAGGAACTCACTTACAATATGATGACTATGTACCGTTGTATTCCCATGTTTGAATGAGCCAGTATCTGTCAGGATACCAGTATATAAACATAGAGCCAGTTCATAAGTTATGGGTTGTTTCATGTGCTTTAGCAATCGATAGGCTTGTTCGGCAACAGCAGCAGCAGAGGGGTCAATATAATTGTATTGTCCCAATCCAGTACCATCTACATGGTGGTCAATATTGACAATAACATCTGTTTTTTGGGCTATAGATGCTATTCGTCCTACTCTTTCCCATTCACTGCAATCTAAGATGATGGCTACATCAAAGTGAGCATCATTATTCAAGGATGATTTTATCCAATCACTGTGAGGCAAGAATGAATAACATTTAGGTACAGGGTCCTCATTAAGGATAGTCACCTTTTTACCCATATCATTAAGCATTATTCCCAGAGCCAGCTGGGTGCCAATCGAATCCCCATCTGGCCGCACATGAGAGGTAATCAGAAACCGTTCCTCTTTTTCCATAATATTTGTAATTAAGTTAAGAATTTTCATTGGTATCCTTTTTTTAGCCGTTAAGCAGTTAGTAAAAATCAGTAGCAACCCACTACATCCTTTATTAAGTGGGAATAACACACATTAAAACTCTTTTCATAGAGACGCAAAATTTTGCGTCTCTATATTTGCAACCCTGATTTACTCAAGCATATTTCCTTGATCTTCCAAATGGTTCTCAGGTATCTCCAATGAATCTATTATCTCCAAAACATGTGCCCCAGATTCTATGGATGTATCTAGCTTAAACGCTATTTCTGGAGTATATCTCATCTTTATCCTTTTCCCAAGCTCAGTTCGGATAAACCCTATGGCATGTGTCAAGCCTTCCATGCCCTCCTTTTTATCGCTACCGTAAAAACTTACATAAATTGTTGCATAATGCAGGTCATGAGCAACCTTTACCTCAGTAACAGTAACAAAGCCAATGCGAGGATCGTTGAGATGATTGAGGATAATATCGCTTACCTCTTCTTTTATCAAGGCATTCAATCTATCACATCTTTCATAGGCAAAATGTTTCGTCTTCATCATTATCTCCAATTGTAACCCTTGAATTACCTTTCAGTAGCTACAAAATCTCAATCCTATGGCTTATCACTTCCACCTCAGTTATTTCATTTTCAATCATATTGATAATTTGCGTAAGCACCTGGTTTGTATATTTTGTATCGTTACTGATGCAGGCTATGCCTATTAATGCCCTGCCCCATAGCTCATGGGAATCTATTTCAGATACAGAGACATTAAACTTATTGCGGATTCGAGCGATGATACTTTTCAGTACCCTTCGCTTATCTTTCAATGAGTGACTGTTGGGGATATAAAATTCTATGACAGCTGTTCCAATAATCATTTAATGCAACACAAGCATCCTGCTTGTGATTTATGATGCTCAAGCCGGAAGCTTGAGTTACATTAATACCTATAACGTTTGTTTTACCTTTTCCAGAACATAAGCCTCAATAATATCATTTACCTTGATATCGTTTGTACCCTCTAATCCTATACCGCATTCAAATCCGGCTAAAACCTCAGTCACGTCGTCCTTAAACCTGCGAAGGGATATTACCTTTGCTTCAGATATAGCCTTGCCATCGCGTTTTAATCGAACAGTTGTATTTCGCTGGATCTTACCCTCTTTGATAAAGGAGCCGGCAGCCACTCCAATCTTGGATGCCTTGAATACATCCCTGATCTCGGCTACACCCAGAATTACTTCTTTATATTTCGGCTCTAACAGCCCGACCAATGCCTCAGTCAATTCCTCAATAAGCTCATAGATAATGGTATAAATTCTTACATCTATTTCTTTCTCTTCAGCCAATCTTTTTGTTACTGTATCTGCTCCAACATGAAATCCAATGATAATAGCATTAGAGGCATCAGCAAGCATAACATCAGACTCATTAATATCTCCAATCCCTTTATGGATGATCTTTATCTTTACCTTTTCTGTTCCTATCTTTTCCAGTAAATCGCACATAACCTCAAGGGAACCAGTAACATCTGCCTTAAGGATAACATTTAACTCTTTTATTATTCCTTGTTGAATCTGAGAATATAATTCATCTAATGTTATTCTAACAAGTGGTTGTTTTTCAAACGACAAGACATCTTTTCTTTGAACAGCTATTTGTTTAGCCTCTTTTTCATCAGAGACAACCTTGAATATATCCCCTGCTACAGGAACCCCAGAAAAGCCCAACACCTCTACAGGTGTAGATGGCATAGCTTTTTTTATTCTGGCACCCTTGTCATTAAACATTGCCCTGACCTTACCCCATGATAATCCAGCCACAAAGGCATCCCCTATCCGTAGCGTTCCCTTTTGCACCAGAACCGTAGCTACCGGTCCTCTGCCCTTATCCAATCTGGCCTCTATAATCGTTCCTGTTGCCGTGCAATCATAGGAAGCCTTTAATTCAAGCATCTCTGCCTCTAATAAAAGCATCTCCAAGAGGTGCTCTAATCCTATCCGTTTTTTAGCCGAGACATCAGCATAGATAGTTTTCCCACCCCATTCCTCAGGTTGGAGTCCATAATCAGATAATTGGGTTTTAATCCTATCTATATTTGCATCTGGTAGGTCTATTTTATTTACAGCTACCAGGATAGGCACCTCAGCCGCTTTAGCATGATCTATGGCTTCCACTGTTTGAGGCATTACCCCATCATCTGCGGCAACGACCAGGACAACAATATCTGTTACCTGTGCCCCACGGGATCTCATGGCAGTAAATGCCTGGTGCCCTGGTGTATCAAGGAATGTCACCTCGCCTGAAGGAAGGCTTACCTTGTATGCTCCAATATGTTGAGTAATCCCGCCGGATTCCTTATCAACAACATTGGTTTCTCGAATAGCGTCAAGGAGCTTTGTTTTACCATGATCAACATGCCCCATAATCGTAACTACTGGCGGCCGCAGCTTTTGTCCTGATATATTCTTATCCTCTTTTTCAATTTCAAAGACAGGTGCTTTTATCTCTATTTGAACATTGTAGATATTTTCAATCAGCTGAATAATCTTTGGGGTAATAGCTTGATTGATGGTTATCATTACCCCCTTTTTCATCAAACATGAAATTAATTCGCCAGCCTTAATGCCAAGTAATTCAGCAAGGACACCTATAGTGCTTGATGGCGGGATAACTACAATCTTTTCTTGAGGTACAGATATCTCTTTAATTGGTAATGTAGATTCTTCTTCTATTAATGATGAAATAATTTCTTCTTCCTTCTCCTCTTTTACTGGGGTAGCAAACAACTCCATGATATGAGCAGCTGTTTCTTTATCTATGCTGTTAAGCCCGCTCTTAACATCCATACCAAGCCCTTTAAGCTCTACAACCAGACTCTTAATTTCCATATTTAATCTTTTAGCTAACTCATGCACTCTCATACTCATACCATCTAACCCCTTTCTTTATACAGCAACAACTTATTGATGAATCGCAAGATATATCTTTTCTGCCGATACCTTTCCAATACCTGGAAGTTTTCTTAACTCATTTACAGACAGGTCATTAATTTGTTCAATACCCTGTATCCCTGCTTCCTGTAATTTTTCTACAATCTTTTTATCCAATCCAATTGCAGCAATACCTTCAGCTTCTTCTATCTCAATAGTCTGAATGATAGCAGCACTATCATCTGCAAGTATTTCATCTTCAACGTGTTCAACCTCCAAAGGCTGAGGTTCAACCTCTTGTATCACTTCCTGTATCACTTCCTGTTTCTTAAAGAGTTCTTCTTCAGCCTGTTTTCTGGCTATTGCATCCCTTTCCTTGGTTATCTCAGATTCGCTCCTGATATCAATCCTCCACCCTGTAAGCTTGGCTGCCAAACGGACATTTTGCCCCTCTTTTCCAATAGCAAGCGAGAGCTGGGCATCAGGAACAATTGCGATAGCAGACTTTATTATTGCATCTGCTGTGACAGAGATTATCTTTGCCGGAGAAAGGGCATTTTTTATAAACACCTGTGGGTCATCCTCATACAAAGCAATATCAATTCGTTCGCCACTCAGCTCACTAATCACAGCCTGAACACGCATACCCTTCATGCCAACACAAGCACCCACTGGATCAACATTAGCATCCTTTGAACAGACGGCTATCTTTGAACGGGCACCTGGTTCTCTGGAAACCCCTTTTATCTCTACAATCCCTTCATATATCTCTGGCACCTCTAATTCAAACAACTTCTTCACAAATTCAGGATGTGTTCGGGAAAGAATAATTTGTGGACCCTTTACGGTTTGTTTTACATCTAAGATATAAGATTTCAACCTATCTCCTATGCGGTATTTTTCCTTTATTATTTGTTCATTAATCGGAAGGGTAGCCTCTATCTTGCCAAGGTCAATAAGAATATTTTGCCCTGATATCCGTTGGACAATTCCGGTAATAATCTCTCCAATTCTTTCCTTGAAATTCTTAGATACTATCTCTATCTCTGCCTCTCGAATCCTTTGAGTAATCACCTGTTTGGTTGTTTGAGCAGCAATTCTGCCAAAATCAGAAGGGGTAATCGATATATCTATTACATCACCAATCAGACAATCATCCTTATATTTTATTGCTTCAGACAATGCTATCTCTTGTTTAGGATTAGAGACTTTTTCTACTACCTGTTTTTTGGCAATAATCTTAAATCCATCCCTGTTATCAAGCTCTACAGAGATATTTTTCTGTTGACCATCAAAATTTTTTCTATATGCAGCAAGAAGGGCATCTTTCATTGCCTCAATCAATACCTCTTTCTTAATACCCTTGGCCTTTTCAATCTGACTTAGTGCCTCAAAAAAATCCGGACTCATGTAAACCTCCATGATTATTAACAAAAAGAATGACTAACCCAACCATTTTTCTTTTATAGCACATACTATAGCATACATTCAATTAAAATGCAAGATGTTTTTACGGAAAAACATAATGGGGTGGTGGTTGGCTTAAGAAGAGGGGCAAGGGGTGAGTAAGCTAACAGCTTACTCACCCCTTGCCCTTTTCTTAAGCCCTGCTTACGACTTTTCTCCCTTTTCTCCGACAAACCAGCCGCTCTTTCGCTTAAAAAGCAGATTAAAGGTGGTCAAACTGCCATAGATGCGGGTAATATACTGTTGCATCTCGATTTTTTCATCATCACCAAGCTTTGGATTAGCATTTATCTTTTGTTCTAGAACCCTCAATCGATCACGAATCATAATTATCTTATGAAAGAATGCTTCCAGAGGAATCTTCTTTTCTGCAAGGGTATCACTTTGGGGCTTGATAATCAGCTCCCCACCAACCCATTTCTCTCCAAGCTCCATCTCTGAATCACGTAACGAATACCCTTCCTCTAACAATGCCTGTTTAACTGCCTTTTTTATCAATTCATAATCCATATCATGTTCGCTCATTGTGTGCATCTCCTGTCACTTTTTTATGACCCAACATTTATGGCCATCAGAAATTCCTTATTACTCTTGGTTGTCTTTATCTTGTTAACCACTAACTCCATAGTTTCTACTGGACTCATAGCACTAAGAACCTTGCGTAATACCCATACCTTAGCCAGGGTTTCCTCATCTAACAACAACTCTTCCTTTCTTGTGCCTGACTTAAGGATATTAATAGCTGGAAACAGTCGTTTATCTACCAGTGATCTATCAAGGAGAACCTCCATATTTCCTGTTCCCTTAAACTCTTCAAATATAACCTCATCCATACGGCTGCCGGTATCAACAAGAGCCGTAGCAATAATGGTTAAGCTGCCGCCCTCTTCTATATTTCTTGCTGCTCCAAAAAATCTCTTTGGACGATGCAAAGCATTTGAGTCTACCCCACCAGAAAGCACCTTTCCTGAGGTAGGACAGACCTGATTATGTGCTCGGGCAAGACGGGTAATGCTATCCAAAAGGATAACCACATCATGCTTATGTTCCACAAGCCGTTTTGCTTTTTCAATTACCATGTCTGCTACCTGAACATGTCGCTGCGGCGGCTCATCAAAGGTTGAGCTAATTACCTCACCATTTACAGACCGTGCCATATCAGTAACCTCTTCAGGTCTCTCATCAATAAGAAGGACAATCAGTTTAATCTCCGGATGATTTGCCGTAATGCTGTTGGCTAATTTCTGAAGCAGGACAGTCTTTCCTGTTCTTGGCGGGGCAACGATTAATCCCCTTTGTCCCTTGCCAATTGGGGTAAGCATATCCATAACCCGCATGGATATCTCACTTGGTGTTCTTTCCAGGACTATTCTTTCCTGAGGATAAAGCGGGGTCAGGTTATCAAACAATATCCTTTGAGAAGCAACATCAGGTCCATCAAAGTTTACCGCCTCAACCCTGAGCAAGGCAAAGAATTTCTCGCTTTCCTTTGGTGAACGAATTTGACCCGAGACTGTATCTCCTGTATGCAGGCTAAACTTTCTAATCTGTGATGGGGAGACATAGATATCGTCCGGGCTTGGAAGATAATTGTAATTTGTAGACCGCAGAAAGCCATAGCCATCAGGCAATACCTCTAACACCCCCTGTCCAAAGAGCTGCCCCTGTGCCTCAGCACGAGCTTGTAATATTGCAAAAATAAGCTCTTGCTTCCTCATGCCGCTTGCCCCCTCAATCTTTAGCTCATGAGCAAGGTCACTTAACTCTGAAATAGTCTTGTCTTGCAGATCTTTAACATTTAATCCTTCGTGTTTATTCATCATTTTTCCCATCTCCCGTTTAAAGATTTTTCTAACAAATAGTTACATTACCTCATAACATTTAATCTTGTGGATACAATAGACACCGCCAAAAAAAGTATGGACAGCGAACAGATTGGTGAAAAGGTGGAAAGGTGAGAAAAGTCCACCATGCTTGTCCTCTGCAATTTTAATTGTCTTGTAGAGACGCAAAAATCTTGCGTCTCTACTTCCCACATTACGAATTGAATGCATCAAGTAGTACACAATAAGAGGCATGAAAGGCGTTGCAATCGTTTTTCATCGAATCCCACTACTGTCGTGTCAACTCTCAATTGTCGGATAGATGAGGTAGATGGGTTAGCA
>JASEHA010000065.1 GCA_030018795.1 bacterium | reverse complement strand
TCACAGACAAGTAGTCTGACGCTGCCAAAGAATTGCAGATTATGACAGCTTAGAGTATAGGTGCGTTCCATGCTGCAACAATAATAGATATCGGTCTTTAAACACCTTTGGGCAAGCCCACACTTGTGAACAGGGACAATTCCTGTAGCTACTTCCAGCTGACAATATCCTCTGCATCTGTCCCCTCTGCTCCGCCATCTTTTCCATCTGCTCCATAGGATAATAGATCATAAGACATGGATTTTACCTTGCCAGGGGATATATACACATATGTATTTCCCCATGGATCCAGGGGTATCTCCTTTTTAAGATAGGGTTCCTCCCAATTCTTAGGAACTGGCGGAACGGTCGGTTTTTCTACAAGAGCAACAAGCCCTTGTTCTGTAGAAGGATATTCATCATTATCCAATCGATAACTATCCAGTGCTGCACCAAACATTTCAATCTGTGCCTTAGCTGCGACACGCTTTGATTTCCCTATCTTCTTAAAAATTGTTGGTCCAACAAAAGCAGCAATGAGAGAAATGATAAGCACTACTACCATTAATTCAATTAAAGTAAACCCTTTTTTATTCATAAAGATGTCCTTTGTTGTTGTATCTAATGAGATTCGAGGTCAAATATCTCAACACAACACCTTTCTCATTACCTCTACTGGTGCAGAATGCTCTGTCCAGATTTCAAAAGACAATGCCCCTTGATGAACCAGCATACCCAGTCCATTTATCACCCTTGCCCCACGCTTTTCAGCCTCTTGCAAAAGAAGCGTTTGCAGGGGAGAATAGATGATATCGCAAACAATCTGTCCTTTTTTTATCCATGCTGGGTTTATCAATAATGGCTCATCCTGCTTCATCCCTACTGAGGTGGTGTTGATCAATATATCTGACTGGGTTATTTCAACCATGCTGTCTATTATCCCCATACCTGCCACAAACACACCGGGAGTCTGGAATGATTCTGCCATTTTCTCTGCCCTTGATGCTGTCCGATTACAAAATATCAGCCTGCTCGCCCCATTTTTAAGCAGGGCATACCCTATTGCCCTGGCAGAGCCACCAGATCCAAGGATAACTACATTCTTGCCAGTAATGCTAATACCCTCATCCTCTGCTAATGCCCTGACAAATCCATGACCATCCGTATTATCACCAATAAGCCTATTATCATGGACATAGATAGTGTTTACAGCTCCGATGATACCAGCAGCAGGTGAAATCTCATCAAGGTATTTCATCACCTCAATCTTATGGGGTACAGTAACATTTAATCCAACCATGCCCAATGCTTTCATGCCCTTTATTGCCTGCCCCAATGATTCTTGTCTGACATGAAAGGGGACATAGACCATGTTCAGATTGAGATGATTAAAAGCAGCATTATGCATTTGAGGCGAACGAGAATGATTTACCGGATCTCCAATGATGCCCACAACACTTGTTTGACCATTGATTTGCATGATATGTTACACTCCATACAGGTATAGATTAACCACAAATTTTGGTAGGTTAGTCAATTTGACTAAAACCACTAAATTAAGGTTAATGTGACGCTACCTATGCTCAAATAGCCTGTCTAAATCCTCCTGATTAATATAAACCTCTCTTGGTTTTACACCATCAGCAGGTCCCACAAAGTTATGTTCTTCAAGCAGCTCAACTATTCTTGCGGCACGGTTATAGCCGATCTTTAACTTTCTCTGAATCATGGATGTGGAGATACTTTCATTTCTGACAGCCAGTCTGAGGACATCCTCAAGAAGGTCATCCTCATCAAAAATGGTTTGTTTTTCTTCCAGGGTATTGGCGGTAAATTTCTCCTGATGCGGCTCAAACCCCTGGGATGTAATAAATTTTACAACATCCTCAATCTCCTCGTTAGAGAGAAATGCCCCCTGAATACGGGTAGGCTTGGGTGCTCCTGGCGGCAGGAATAACATATCTCCTCGGCCAAGAAGCTTATCTGCCCCATTCATATCAAGGATGGTTCTTGAATCTGTCTTGGAAAAGACCTGAAAGGCAATGCGTGAAGGGAAGTTAGCCTTGATTACGCCGGTAATAATATCTACAGAAGGGCGTTGAGTCGCCAGAATAAGATGAATCCCAACGGCTCTTGCCATTTGAGCCAGTCTTGCAATAGAATCCTCACATTCTTGAGAAGAAACCATCATTAAGTCTGCTAATTCATCAATAATAGCTACTATATAGGACATAGCCGTTTCTTCTCTGGCAAGGAGTTTATTGTTATAGCCCTCAATATGTCTTACCCCTTCAGAGGCTAAGAGCTTATACCTTTCTTCCATCTCTTTGACCAACCATTTCAGGCTCTTAACTGCCTCTTTTGGTCCGGTAATGACTGGAAATCGCAGATGTGGAATGCCGTTATAAACACTCAGTTCCACCATCTTGGGGTCAATCATCAGGAATTTTACATTATCAGGGTGTGTTTTGTATAACAGGCTCATAATAATGCCATTTATGCAAACACTTTTTCCGGATCCTGTGGCACCGGCAACCAACATGTGTGGCATCTTAGTCAGATCTGTAACTATGGGATTACCCATAATATCCTTGCCAAGGGCTAATGGCAGAACAAAGGATGAATTCTGAAACTGTTCAGCAAGAAGGACCTCTTTAAGCCCAACCATATTTGCCTTCCTGTTTGGTATCTCTATGCCCACAGCCTGTTTACCAGGGATAGGGGCTTCAATGCGGATGCTTGGTGCAGCCAATGACAGGGCAAGGTCGTCTGAAAGGGAAACAATCTTGGATACCTTTACGCCGCTTCCTGGTTGAACTTCAAAGCTTGTCAGCACTGGTCCCCTGTTTACTTGAACAACCTTTGCATCAATCCCAAATTCTTCAAGGGTATCACCCAGTAGCTTTGAGGTCATTAACAGATCCTCACGCAAGTCTTTTTCTGAGGCAGGCGGCGGATCCTTAAGCAGGGCTATATCTGGGATTTGATATGTTTTCTCACTGCCTTCAACAGGCTGTATACTCTCAGAAGGGGCAAGGATTATCTCTTTCGGCAAGACGATATTAGGGATATGAACCTCTTTTACCTTCTCTTCTTTTCCCTCTCTTTCTCGCCTTTCTGACTTTTCTGTCCGTATTTTTCCCTTATCTCGTTCCTTACTTGAGTCACTGACATGATATTTTTTATCCACCATTTCTGGTCCTTCGTCTCTTTCGTCTCTTTCGTCCGCTGTTTCAGGCAGCCTGATCAGTCCTATTCCCCATGTGCCAAGCCTTTTCAATAGCTTAAATGGTACTACTGTAACTGAATATTGAGTAAGCAGGATAAACCCCAGGGCTATGCAGGTAAAAACAACTACATAGGCTCCATAATGAAAATTATTTGCCAGCCATAACCCAAAATATGTTCCAACATAACCACCATTTGTCATAATATTATGGATTAGATAAAGGAGCGAAAGCAGGGTAGAGAAGGAAAGCAGCAGCAGAACACCACCTATGCCGCGAATGATACCAGAGGCACCACTTATGCCCTTTGTATTAATGCGATCCCAGCCAAAGATACTTATAATCACAGGGATAAGATAGGCACCTGTACCAAATGGTCTAACAAATAGATTATGCAGATATATTCCGGCACTGCCTGTTTTTTCCGGAACTATCAGGGCTAACATCAACAGGATGCTAAACCCCAACATGATTATTCCAATAATCTCGTCTATGAGAGAGGGGTGATTGTTTTCAGTATGTTTAGTGTCCTCGTTATTTTTCCTGGATTTCATCCTGTGTACCTTTGTGGTGAAAATTACCTGTTTTTTCTCTCATGACTGATTGAGGCAACCTCATCCATAAATTCTTGTTCTTCCTTACTTGCCTCTATGCGAAATTCATCCCATTTCCGTTCCCTTAACTTCTCAAAGATCTTTCTTTCCTGAGAAGCATGGACCAATTTAGAGATAGCATCATCTATCTCCATAGAAAGGCTTTCAAGCTTGTTTTTTTGAGCAATAATATCCTCGCTCAGGCTGGTGAGGAAATTATGGTAATCCATAATCTCCTGGATAGAGATTATCCCTGCTTGAAGCTCTTTCAGCTTAAACAGGCATTCCTTTGTCTTATCCTCTATTCCCCAGAGGACAGATTCTTCGTGTTGAAATGACCGCTTTAATTGAGATAGTCCTTCCTGTAATAGATTTTCCTTATGTTTCTTAATATTTAAGATATGTTGAAACTTAAAATCAAATCGTGCCATAGTATCCTGCTTAGCTGTATAAAACGAAGTAGGTGGATAGACTAAAAGGCTGTTAGGCAGGAATAGGAATTACAACGACAACCTTTAGCCTAAAATAATCTATTTCTCTCCTAAATACCACATCTATCTACAAAAGCCCTGCAACCCTAAGTGCTTCAGCAAACCGTGGCTCTTTCATAGCAAAATCCTTGAGAGCCCTCTCAATAGCATCCTCTTTCTTTTCCAATACATCCTGTCTTCTTACTGCAGGGGCAAGGGCTGAGCGTCTGTCCCATAAGACAAAGGTAATTAGAGCAAACATACCAGTAAAAATTACCCCAAACCCTCCAATCATTATCTCTTGCAAACCATCTATTCGTTTGTCTAATCCATCTATTCGCTTGTCTAAACCATCTATTCGTTTGTCTAATCCATCTATCCGATAGTTTACATGTTGGATTTCCTCCTTTACAACCATTCGTATTTCCTCTATATCATGTTTTGTTAAATCTGCAGAGGCAGTCATGGTCAGAGGAATTGTTCCCAAAACCAAAATCCATACAAACCACAAAAATTTCTTTAATCCCATTTTTCCTCCTATTGTCGTGTCAATCTTAATCTGTCGCATAACCATTGCATGAGACAACTCTCGTGGTTGTCCATCGTTAGATTTACACAGGGCAGGGGCAAGACCAATCAGGGCGGGGAAACCCCGCCCCTACTATACGACAATTGATGGTTGACACAACACTATTATTTATACTCAATGTTCAAGTTTTTGCCACCATTGGCACTTTTTACAAGGTTGCCATCCCTTTTATCCTTAATCTCAAATCATTGGCACTATCTGCTGCTGCCATAGCATCATCAAGGGTAATCAGGTCTTTTGTATAAAGCTCATGCAGTGCCTGTTCAAAGCTCTGGAGACCATCCTTTGATCCGGACTGAATTGCTCCTCGAAGCTGGGAAACTTCTCCCTTTTTGATAAGGTCTTTGATACGGGGGGTAACCAGCATGATCTCTACTGCTGCAACACGACCGTTTTTATCTGCTCGCGGGATTAATCTCTGGGAGACGATAGCCCTAAGGTTCAGGGAAAGCTGCATAAGCACCTGGGGATGCATCTCTCCAGGATAGAATTGCAGCATCCTTTCTATAGCCTGAAAGGCATTGGTTGAATGGAGTGTACTCATTACCAGATGACCTGTTTCAGCAAAGTATATGGCTGCAGAAACACTTTCTGTATCACGCATCTCACCAATAAGGATAACATCTGGTGCCTGCCTGAGGGCATTCTTTAGGGCAGCATCATAGGCTTCGGTATCAATGCCAACCTCTCGCTGACTGATAATGGCTTTTTTATCTTTATAGACAAACTCAATTGGATCCTCAATGGTAATGATATGTCCGCCAGCTGTCTCGTTCCGATGATTGAGCATAGCCGCTAAGGTAGTGGACTTGCCTGAACCCGTAGCTCCGACTACCAGTATTAATCCTCTCTTGTCCATAACAAGCTCATTTAATATTAGCGGAAGAGCAAGGTCTGCTACATTTGGGATTTGAGACTTTACCCGGCGAAAGACTATCCCTATAGTTCCTCGCTGACGATAGATGTTACACCTGAATCGGCCAAGCTCAGGATAGTTAAAGGCAAGGTTCATCTCGTTTGTCCGAACAAACTCTACCTGTTGTTCGTCACCCATCACGGCATAAGCCAGCCTTTCTACATCCATAGGGCTGAGCCTTGCATGCTCCTGAACCGTTTCCCCTGATACCTTATAGGTAGGTGGCGTATCTGCCTTGAGGAACAAGTCTGAGGCATCCTGCGAAACCATCTTTCCTAATAAATCAGCTAACAACATATAAATTGCTCCTAATTTACTGTAAGGGCACATTAGTGCACCAGAACACCAGCGCACCAGCGCACCAGTAAAGAATTTAACTAATACTCTGGTGACTGGTGCACTAGTGTCGTGTCAACCCTTCAGTGTCGCATAGAGATGATATAATTGTAGGATGGGTGCTAACCCATCTATCCTATCTATCCGACAATTGAGAGTTGACACGACACTATTGCACTGGTGAGCAGTCTGCCAGCAACTACAATGCCTCTACGCTAACCACTGCATAAGCTGCCATGGCCTGGTTAGTGCCAATAGTACCAAGTCCCTTGGCTGTAGTTGCCTTAATACTGACCATCTCTGTTTCTATCATCAGGGCATCTGCAATATTTTGTCTCATCTGCTGGATATATTTGCCCAATTTTGGTGATTCTGCTACAACAGTAACATCTGCATTGTTAATAACAAATCCTTTGGAATGCAAAAATTCTACAGTTCTGTTCAATAAAATTATGCTGGAGATATTCATCAATTCTGGTTCACCAACCCCAAATTGAGCACCAATATCACCAGCAGCAATTGCACCAAGCAAGGCATCGATTAAGGCATGGACAATAATATCTGCATCAGAATCTCCGAGGAGTCCAAGATGATAGGGTATCTTTACCCCACCTAAGATAAGATCACGTTTTTCAACCAGTTCATGAATATCGTATCCAATCCCTACACGCACGGTTCACCTCACTACTGTGCACAACTCATTCATTTACAATAAATTACAAGTAACCACCTTTTTCCATCATTACCTCAGCCACCATCATATCAAACGGCGTGGTAATCTTTATGTTTTCATACTCCCCTTCAACAATCCTGACTTCGAATCCTCCTGCCCATTCTACAATTGAAGCATCATCTGTGCCATAGAAGCCTTTGCTCACAGCCTTATCGTAACAATCTCTCAATAGCTTAGCCATAAACACCTGAGGGGTTTGAACTGCCCACAGTCCATCACGATTCACGGTTTGGATGACTCTATGGGATTCATCTATCATCTTTATGGTATCCTTTACCCTGACCCCGGTAATTGCTGCCCCATATTCAATAGCAGCCGTAATGGTCTCTTTAATTATCTTACCAGAGACAAATGGTCTTACCCCATCATGAATCACGACTATTTCAGCATCTTCTGGCAATGCCTTTAAGCCTTGATAAACCGAGTCCTGCCGTTGGTCTCCACCCTCAACCACAGATAGTATACGATTAAATCCATAGGCTTCAACTATTTTCTTCTGGCAATAATCAACCAGCCCATTTCCTGCAACCAGAATTGTTCCAGTAATTAAGGAAGAGTCAATAATATTTCTCAAGGCATAAAAAAGTAAGGGGCGACCTGCCAATTCAAGATACGGTTTTTTCACCTTGCTGCCCATCCTCTTGCCATCACCCGCAGCAACAATAATAGCATAAACCTTCATATTTCTGTCTGCTCCCTACTAATTTACTGTCCCTTCCAATCTGGTAAATATCATTCGTCCTGCTGTAGTTTGAAGCACAGAGGTAACAATGGTTTTAACCCTACGGCCAATATAATCATATCCATTATCGACAACTACCATTGTTCCATCATCCAGATAGCCCACACCCTGACTATATTCCTTCCCTTCCTTAATGATGTGTACCTGCATCTCTTCCCCTGGAAGGACCACAGGCTTTAATGCCTCAGCCAATTCATTTATATTCAGGATACCCACACCTTCCAGCTGGGCTAACTTGTTCAGATTAAAATCATTGGTCATAACCTTTGCCTTCAATTCCTTTGCCAGACAGAGGAGCTTACTATCAACCTCTTTTACATCTGGATAATCTATCTCTGATATCTGAACATTGACATTAGGCCTCTTTTGTATCTTGTGTAAGATATCCATCCCGCGTCTGCCGCGAGTCCTTTTTAAAGAATCTGAAGAGTCTGCAATTCGTTGTAATTCCAGTAAAACAAATCTGGGAGCAATCAATGTTCCTGTAAGAAATCCTGTTTCACATATATCCTCTATTCGACCATCAATAATAACACTGGTATCAAGTATCTTTTTATCGTCATTAGTTACAGCAGATACATTCCCATGAGTCATGGACGAATGTGATAGAATATCAAGCATCTCATGCTTTTTGATAATACCCATCATTAAGCCTATATATCCCAGTCCTAAATTCAAACTTAACTGCCAGCCGCTTATCCCTTTTAGCTGAGGAATACCCAGCAAGCATAAGCTCAACAGATTAGCCAGAGCAAGTCCAATGATGAGACCAATTACACCTGATATAATACCCTTGATTGAAAGTTTTTGGATGAGGATCTCTGCTAGTATAAACATACTGATTAATATTATGGTAATGATCATTGCAGGGATCAATATCCCATAAGAATATCCTACAAGACATCCAATAATTAAGGAAATAATCACAAAAAGTATTCTGATAATCAAAGAAATCATTTTTTTCTCACCTCCTTTTTTATTTAAAATTGTTAATTCTGCATCAATGCACTATTAATCATTATATTTGCCTCATCCAGCCCAATATTCTGAGAAAAGGCAATTTCACTGGTAACTGCAGTATAAGCGGTTTCAAATAGACGTTTTTCAGCTGAAGAAAGCCCTTTTCCCTTATTTCGGCAGGAAAGACTCCTGGCAACCTCAGCTGCCTTATAGATACATCCTGTCTTCATCTTTTCTAAATTAGCCTGATACCTCATCTTCCAATTCTGAACATCAACAACCATTGAATTCTCCAGCACATCCATTACCTTATTTATCTCATCCTTTTCTATCACCTTACGGAGACTTATCTGTTCTTTCATAGGGATAATAGGCACCATTACCTTTATTCCGCCTACCAGCAATCTGACAATATAATACTTTTGTATCGATCCAAGGACTTCATGCTCTTCAATAGAATCTATTGTCCCTGCTCCATGAAGAGGATAAACCACTTTATCATTAATATTAAACATCAAATTACCTTCCCTTTTATTAGGTTGTTCAGGCTATAGGCTATTACTCGATATTCAAGTTTTTTAACCTACGATTCTTTCAGTCAAAAATAGATGAGTGAAACGAAG
>JASEHA010000064.1:3175-9354 GCA_030018795.1 bacterium | reverse complement strand
GCCAAACCCTGTCCCAAGTAAGTTAATCATTGTTCCTACAGTGCCATTATCGGGTGTTGCCACTAAGCCAGAGAGTATTTTATACGTACCGGTAGCTGCCATTAATCCGGATGTCTGACCGGTAACATTTATCGTCGTTGTTCCATAAACTTGAGTATTCACAGTAAATGTAACATTTTCAAACCTTCCATATGCATCTATTGGGGTACTAAAAGATTTTGATGTCCCAAAATCAATCCTGACATTTTCACCCTTCTTATATCCATCACCTGAGACAGTAACAGGGCTGCCTACAGTCCCTGACAACGGCGTTACATATGTTACCCTGCCCTGCACTGTAAAGATGGTTGATGCTGTTGCCACAGCACCAGTAGCAGTCACAGTGGTTGTTGCCCCCTCGTTTGTTGGCACAGTAAAGGTTAGCGTAAAAGTACCGCCAGAGGTGGTTGTAGTAGCCGCTGTAAATGTTTTTGAGCCAAAAACAAGGGTGGTAATCCCCTGCAATGCCTCAAAGCCAGAACCACGCATAGTAACATAACTGCCGATAGTGCCGCTGCTTGGGGTAATGGAGACAATGTTGGCGGAGATGGAGATTGTGCCATAATCTTTAACATAAGTTAATCCAATTACAGTTGAACCAGCACTAATTGTCTTGGTTTCATAACATTGTTCATCAATAGTAAATGTTGATGTAAATATACCATTGCTATTAACAGTGTTATTTTGTGCTGTTCGTTTTGAAGATTCAATGTAAAATTCAACCTGTCCTGCAGGATACCCATTCCCTGAAACCGTAATAACCCTTCCCACGGTTCCCAATGTTGGCGATATGCTTGTAATCTTTTGAATAATACTAAATGGTTTATTTGCAGTCTGACCATGTTGATCAATAGCTTCAACTGTTCTTGTTCCATAGACTTGAGTCAATACATTTATATAATGAATAAACTCACCATCTATCCCTGCCGTAATACTTCCTGCCGATACTCCACCAAAAGAAACACTAATGGTTGAATCTGTTCCTGTATAACCGCTGCCTCGTATCTCAAGAGATGCTCCTACTGTACCAGATGCAGGATTTAATAGGTAAATATTTGCCAGAACACTAAAGGTATTTGTTGCTGCACCAGAAGAATTGCCTGTAACCGTAATAACCTTCTGTCCTCCAGACTGTGTGCCTACCGTAAATGTCCCTGTCAGATTGCCAGTCAGCGAATCAATGCCTGCTGATACATTGGGTTGAGGCATGTCACCCAGCTTAACCCCTATTGATGATTGTTCACCTGAAGCATACCCTGTCCCAAGAACAGCAATAACCTGCCCCACACTGCCATTAATAGGTGAAACCTGCAATACTGCTGGCAATACTTTAAACCAATCATATGCATTTGCACTTGATACACCCTTGGCAACAACACTCGTTGTGCCATAAGGTTTATTCATTACAGTAAATGTTCCAGAAAATTCACCATTTACCTGTGCTGTAATTGTAGTTACTGTTGACGCATTCCCAGTATTACCAAATAGGATACTTACAGACTCACTTGCCCCATACCCATCACCACTTATTGATACTACAATTCCCACTGTCCCATTCTTTGGAGAAACTGACAAAATCCTTGGACCAATAGTAAATGTATCTGTTCCAATAGTCTGAGAGGTTAAGCCTGTGGCTGTAATCGTGGTTAAACCATATCCCTGCTTATCAACTGTAAAGACTGCACTAAATGTCCCTACACCTGATGCTGTCCCCTGAACAATATTAATATGTGTACCAAAATCAATCTTAACTAATTCAGAGGCACCAAAACCATTTCCCTCTATTATAATCTCGGTTCCAATAATACCGATATTTGGAGAAACCCTTATTATTTCACCACTAATGCTAAATGTCCCATCCTCTGCCCATCCACTTCCCTGTCCATAGGCACGAATTGTAGTTGTCCCATAGCATTGTGTATCCACAGTAAACGATACTGTCCATGTTCCAGCAGAATTGGAGATTGCTGCAGCTATGGTAACCGTATTACCAAAATTAATTTCCACACTATCTGCTGGTTTAAAACCATTACCGTTTACCGTAACCATAGAACCAACCGTACCTGTGGTTGGTGTAACACCAACATTTCCCTTTATTTGAAATGTTTCTGCTCCGCTAAGTGTCCATGTAGCACCTGACACCTGCCCTCTGGCAGTAATGGTTGTATATCCTGCCGGCTGACTATTAACCGTAAACAAACAACTAAATGTCCCATAATCAGATGCATTTACAGTTGATCGAGTTAATGTTATACCAAAATCAATAACTATCTGTTCATTCTTTGCCCAGCCATTACCCTGAAGGGTAATCATTGTGCCAATTGTACCGGTACTAGGTGATAATGATGTTATCTTACCCTTAACAGTAAATGTGCTTGTAGCTGTCCCACCAATAGCGTTATCTAATGCGTTTACTCTCAGAGCGGTAATTGTTGTTGTTGCTGCTTGTGTATCAACACTAAAGGTAATCGAGAATGTACCTGTAGTTAAATTTGCATTCACCGTCCCAATCTTATTGGTTGTTCCAAAATTAATCATTACATTTGGTCCACCAGATCCTCCAAACCCCGTACCCTCTACTATTACTAAACTTCCCACAGTACCAGATAATGGATTAACTGTTGTAATATTACAATCAACATTCAGGTTGGTAGTCTTTGTACCAGATATTGCTCCTGCTTTAACCTCTCTAACTCCATAGGGTCTATTATTAATACTAAAAGTAGTTGAGAATGTACCCAATGCTGAGGATGTGGTTGATGTCATGAATGTATCAGCAAAATAAATACTAATCGTCTCTGCCTTATACCCATTACCCTCAACAGTAACCAATGTTCCAACTGTCCCTATTGTCGGGCTTACCCAAATATTTGGGAGTATAGTAAATATTTTATCTGCATAATCTTCACCGCCACCACCAGAGTTATCCGTTATCCTTAAATTAGTTACACCCCCTATCTGAGTATCAACCACAAAATTAAAATCAAAAGTTCCATTACTATTTATTGATGAATAGTCTGTTGCATTTCCAAATATATACTGTATAGCACCATTCCCACCTTGAGTATCGTAACTGGCACCATTTCCCTGAACACTCACAGTACTTCCAATACTACCCTGTATTGGGTTCAATGAAGTAATTTGAATCTGTATTTTGAATGATGTCGTTGCTGATGCACCAGTATTTTCACCAGTACCCTTGATTATTGTAGCTGGATCTTGTTGATATTGAAGATCAACTGTAAAGCCTACTGAAAATGTTCCATTTGCATTAGCCGTACCAGTAGCTATGGTAGGTGTATCACCAAGCTTAATTTTCACATTTTCATTACCATAACCCCAACCATCAACCACAATAGATGCCCCTATTGTTCCCATCGTAGGGGTTACCTTAAGGCTTGGAATCAAGGTAAACGATCCCGTGACTGTGCCTGAAGCATTGGATGTATCAAAGGCAATAATGGTTTTTGTTCCATATATTTGAGCATCAACAGAAAAGGCTACTGAAAAAGTACCATTATTTGATGGAGTAAATGTTCCCCAAGCAGATGTTTGACCAAATGTAATTGTACCCCTATTGGTTGATGAACCAAACCCTGTACCAGAAATAGTCAATCGAGAGCCTACCGTTCCAATGGATGGAGTAATCATTGTAATGATAGACTTCACACTAAAGATACCTGATGCCTCTCTGCCTGATGTACTCCCTTTAACACGCACTGTTTGTGTCCCATACGGCTGAGAAACTGTAGTAAAGTTTACGGCAAATGTACCAGATGAGTTTGCTGTTAAAGGTGATGGCTGATAGGGATTTATATCTGTACCAAAATACACCCATAATAATTCTGACGCTGCATACCCCTGCCCCTTTATCTCAATCACCGTACCAATCGTCCCTGAATTTGGGCTAATGCCCACTATCTTTGAAATAACATAAAACGGTGTACCTGTTGAAGCATTTGTGACTGTCCCAATTGCAGTAATAGTAATGGTTGCCGGCTGCTCAGCCACAGAAAAGCTTACCTGAAAAGCACCATTAGCACCGGTTGTACATGTAGCTATAGTTTTTACTGCTCCAAAATTAATAGCTATTGTCTCTGTACTGCCAAAACCCTCACCAGAGACAGTAATCGCATTACCAACATATTCAGTCGCAGGTAACACCTTGATTGACGGTCGCATAATAAAGCCCTCAATCTTAGCATAACTTATACTGTTTACATCTGTAGCTGTTACTGTATTTGAGCCATAGGCATGAGAATCAACCGTAAAGGTAGAGGTAAATGTCCCTGCAGCAAAAGTACTGAATGTCCCCCTGTCTTCTACGCCAACTCGCACCGTTCCTGTTGTAGTTGCACTAAAGCCAGAACCCTTGACTATAACCGGTGTACCAATGGTACCTGTGGTAGGTGAAATCTCGTATATATGAGGCTGGACGCTGAAGGTGCCAACATATGCCCCTGTGGTCTCAGTAGCTGCACCAATAGCAATAATAGTTGTTGTCCCATAGGCTTGAGCAGGGGCAGTAAAAACACATGTCCATGTGCCCTTGCTACTGGCTGTTGTTGAACTGGCAGAAACAGCTCCAAAATTAACCGTTACATTATCATTCGCCCCCAACCCATCACCCTTAACAGTAATAAGCGTGCCTATACTTCCCTGAGATGGGTTTACACTATAGATTCGTGGGATAATAGTATATGTATCTGTGCCCATTGATTCAAGTCTTGTTGCCTGAACCACTGCAGTTATCCCTGGTACTGGCGGAACAGCAAAAGACTTGGTAAAGCTGCCATTATTATTGGCTGTTGCTGTAGTTACTTCTCCACCAAAATCAATGCTTACTACACCTTGTGCAAATCCAAATCCATTAATTGTTACTAAACTGCCAACCGTCCCTGTTGTTGGCGAAAGCGGTTTGATATTTGCCAATATCTTAAAGCTGCCAGTCCCAACCACATCACCTGTTGTGGCTATTACTGTCGTTGTCCCAAAAACTTGAGCATCAACCGTAAAGGTTATATTAGTAAATGTACCGCTGCCTGAGGTATTGGATGGAAAAGTTGCCCTGAAGTTATTGCCTGGACCAAAGGTAATGGTTCCAGGGCTATTGGCAATAAAGCCATTACCAGATATAGTAATGGTTGCCCCAACCGTACCCTGAGAGGGGGAGACTATATAGATAGATGGAAGGACAACCAAAGAACTCTCGCTTTTAGGATAATAAGGAGATACTAAACTTCGTGCAATCACCGTAACCGTTCCATAAGACTGAGTGTTTATGGTAAACACCCCGGTAAAGGTACCCGCACTATTTGCAGTAATTCCTGCAGGAAGATATCCTGCTGAAATTGTACCCAAATAAATCTTTATCAATCCTCCAATATACCCATTTCCACTAATATTTATACTTGCCCCAACCGTTCCAGAAATAGGTAATATATTGGTAATATTTGGCATGACAAAAAATATAGCAGTACCAGAGCCAGCCCCGCCATCATATGTAGCAGTAATAGTCTCAGTCCCATAAATATGAAGTGGTATGGTAAAGGTGCAGGAGAATGACCCGTTTGCAGTGGCTGTTGCCTGCTGGATATTGGTATTTGTCCCAAAATCAATAGTAATAGTCCCATTTGCCGCATAGCCTGTGCTATATACGGCTACCATTGCCCCAACCGTCCCTGATGTTGGGCTTACATAGATAATATCATGCTGGATAAAGAATGTTGTGCTTGCTGTTGCCGTGGTGCTTGATGCACCTGTCGCACTGATCGTTGTTGTCCCATACTTTTGCGTATCAACCGTAAATGTTGTCGTGAATGACCCGGATGCATCGGCAGCTACTTGCTTGATAGAGGTATTTGCCCCAAATTTAACGGTTATACTATCACCTGCTGCATAGCCTGTCCCATTAACTGTTACTATCGTGCCAACACTGCCGCTTGTTGGTGTTACACTGTAAACCTGCGGCAGGATGAAAAATGTTGTGCTTGCTGTTGCCGTGGTGCTTGATGCACCTGTCGCACTGATCGTTGTTGTCCCATACTTTTGCGTATCAACCGTAAATGTTGTCGTGAATGACCCGGATGTATCGGCAGCTACTTGCTTGATAGAGGTATTTGCCCCAAATTTAACGGTTA
>JASEHA010000064.1:0-3075 GCA_030018795.1 bacterium | reverse complement strand
GATGCATCGGCAGCTACTTGCTTGATAGAGGTATTTGCCCCAAATGTAACGGTTACAGTATCCCCCGCTGCATAGCCTGTGCCTGAAATAGTTACTATCGTGCCAACTACATCGCTTATTGGTGTTACGCTGACAACCTGTGGAATGACAAAGAACGTAGTCGTAGCAGAGCCATCAGCACCATCATGCGTAGCAGTAATGGTCTCTGTACCATAGACATGAAGCGGCACGGTAAAGACACAGGTAAATGAACCAACACCACCATCATCTATTACCGCAACAGTACCCACTGTAACCGTACCAAAATCAATGGTCATGGTCCCAATAGTACTGCTACATGTCCCGGTAATCGTAGCTGTGCTATAAACCGTACCAGTCCCAGGCGTAATGCCAGTAATGGTTACTGTTGCACTGGCTGTTATTACCGAGCCAATCAACATAAATGCCGCTATTAATATGAGGATAAAATGCTTAGGTTTACCGTCCAAGTTAACAACTCCAGGCCTTGCTTCTTGAGATCGAGAAATTTATACCGTAACGTTCAATTTTAACAAAAAAGGGACAGTGCCTTATTATTCAAGCACTACTGTCCCTTTTTCAGTTTTTTCCTCTGTTCCCGTAGGTGTTTCTTCCTTCTTTACCTCTTCTACCTTAAAAATAGCTGTTGCTATTCCAAAGTTAGTCAGTCCAATACCAACAACCCTTACATCCCCTATCTCCTGTCCAGCCAATTCAAAGCTTGCTGAAAAATTACCTTTTGCATCACTCTTGCCATTTGCAATCCCAAGCGAATTACCACAATCTACTCGAATGATTTCATCTGCACCAAACCCAGTACCATTCACCGAAACAACCGTTCCATTGGTACCACTTGCCGGCGAAATCAATATAGCCTGCTTAACCTCAAACTTTCTAAGGCTGCCCATATTAGAGGAAAGCCCCCAAACCCTTAACATCTTATCACGAGAACCAACTTGAGTTGGAATTACCAAGGATGATGAGAACTGTCCATTTTCGTCAGACTGAACCTCAGCCACACCCTTTATATCGCCCATATCTATCTGAATAATCTCATCAGCCCAATAACCATTACCATTTATCTCAATACTATCGCCCACGCACCCACTTTCAGGCATTAATCTCATTACAGCCGGGGTTATTTCAAACTCACCCTTATTAACCCTGCCAGAGGTTAAACCCGAAACAACCACAGCCTTTTTTCCACCAAACTGAGCATCTACAGTAAAGCCAACACTCACAACCCCTCTACTATCAGCACTCACTATATTTATACTTGAATACTTACCAAAATCAATCCTAACCAATTCACCAGCACTATATCCGCTTCCACTTACATTGACCTTTGCCCCAACCGTTCCGGATAACGGCTCAATCTTATCTATCCGGCTCAATATCTTAAAGGTCTCAATATAACACGGTCTCCTGCTTTCCCGGCCAATAACACCAATTCGGCATAATTTATCAGAAGGCTGAGCATCAACCATAAACTCTATGATCAATCGACCCATTACATCTGCCTCTCCCCGTCCAATTCCCATGCTGCGGTTCATGTCAACCCTGATGGACTCTGATGAGGCAAAACCATTACCCTCTATCCTGACCTTTGTCCCTATATAACCCTCTGTGGGACTGATCAAGGTAATTATTGGTGAAACAACAAATCTATCCATTCCTATCTGATGGCTTTTTAATCCGATAGCCATGATGGTTTTAGCACCAGAGGCTTGAGACAACACTGCAAATGACGCTGCAAACTCTCCCTGCTTACTTGAAGTAACCTCAACAATATTTGAGACATTGCCAATATCAATCTTTACCTTTTCCTCTGCACCAAAGCCTGCACCCAAAACCATAATCTTTGTTCCAATCGGACCTGCTCCTGGCTCAACCGAGGTAATGCCACCAGTTATTTCAAAGTTTGCATTATTGGAGCATTTGCTATTTAACCCCTGTACCTTAATAATCCTTTTCCCTGCCGGCTGACAGTCAACCGTAAATACCATATCAAAGGCACCCATACCATTTGCCTTAGCAGTCAAAATATTTTCATTATTACCAAATGATACCTGAATATCCTCAGATGAGGCATATCCATCACCTGTTATCCTTAATTCTGTTCCTGGTCTACCATTCTCAGGGGTTATCCCGATTAATCTTCCCTTGATAAAAATTAATCCTTCATTATTAGATAATGTGTTATATCCAACACACCGAAACATTGCCTGACCTGCAGGATGAGGGGTCAGCCGAAACTCAGCTGTAAATGTGCCCTCTTCACTGGTTGTTACCCTGGCAACATCCAATCTGCCGCCAAAATCAACCCTCACGGTTTCTGTCGGACCGTATCCCTCTCCTATAATAGTAATAGTTGTTCCTACCGTACCCTCAGTAGGGGTAATCATTACCAATTTACCTGCTGCCTCTCCATATCCTGCCCATAGAACCAAACCCAACATCATTAATCTTGCTACACTACACATCAATCTTTTTCCTCCTATGCTAATAAAATTCAGAAGCCAGAATGTAACTCAAGCTTCCAGCTTGAATATTAAATAAGCCACAAACAATACAAACAGGCTGCCTGTGCTACAATACAACTAAAGCACAACCATTATGGCACACATCAACCATCATCCCATCATCATACCCTATTAATTTTTTTTCTTTAAAAAATTTTGTGGAGGACACAAAAAAAGAAGGATATCCCATACTACCTGCGAAAAGAGGTATTAACCTCTTATATCCTTCTTTCAACTATAGAACCCAGTTTCAAAGGAAGAACCCTAAGATGTAGCGGCATACTATGATTTCCTCCCTTAATCATAATACAACCACTGGTCATGAATATAATAGAATCTTACAAGTAAGACCCCAATGTCTCTATAAAAAAGCAGGCGAGCATTTTTTATTGCTTTTATTATACCATATACTTTTAATCATGTCAAGCATTTTTTTATTTTTTTGAAAAAAATTGCATTTTTTTTCAAAAAAATACATTATTTCGACCTGTGCGGTTGGAAATTACCACATAGGCAAAAATGGTACAGATTTTAC
>JASEHA010000063.1 GCA_030018795.1 bacterium | reverse complement strand
TCATCAGCGTTCTAACTCTTTTCTGTTTCTGACCCATTACCTTACCCACACGATTTGTTAAAGAACCATTATTTCTCCGTGTTCTCCGTAACCTCTGCGGCTGTCTGTGAACAATTACATAATAACATCCAACTAACCGCCTGGCAGCATATCCGTTGACAAAGCTCTTGAATAACCTCATCCTCTTCTCTTGGCACAAACCCTTTGGCTGTTAGAGGTGATGATATGGGGATAAAATCCATATAATCTTCAAAGGTTTTCTTTTCCATTACCTCATTTGAACAGTTCAGTATAATTATTTCTACCTTCATGGAAAGTCTATACTTGTTAATATAGCACTCACCATAAGAAACAGGTGATCTTTCGTAAGCGAGTATTTTGCCCCTAATCCTTAAATCAGGAGAGAGCCTCTCTGGCGGAGAGAGCCTCTCTGCCAGAGGAAGCCCCTCTATCGAAGAATGCTCCTCTGGCAAGGATTGCGTGCTTGTTACCTCAAGTCGTCCATCATAAACAATTTCCTTGATAAGCAGATTACTGAATATTTCTTCAAGCCCATATTGATGACTTTCATTAGTAAACATGAACACAGAGCAAGAGACAGGAGATGTAAGAGAGGATGCGGCGGCAGTATCCTTGTTAGTGAGTATGGCTGTTGTATCCATATGTTTGCAGGATGACAGGCATATAGCCAGTAGGCTACAAAGCAACAATTTCCCCCAATTCTTCTTTGTTCCCTGCATTATTACGGGTCCAAAGACCCTCACCACAACAGACTGTCTCATATCTCCCCCCAATTCTTCCCATAGCTAACATCCACCTTGAGCGGCACAGAAAATTTAGCTGCATGTTCCATACATTCCTTGACCAAATCACTTGTCTCTTCAATGTATTCCTGTTTTACCTCAAACACCAGTTCATCATGCACCTGTAGCAGCATTTCAGCCTTTTTATTGTCAAGCTGTTTGGATACCTCAAGCATAGCTACTTTTATCAAATCAGCCGCACTGCCCTGAATGGGCATATTAATCGCTGCCCGTTGTCCAAACTCACGAATATTTTTGTTCCCGCTCTTTATCTCAGGGATATACCTTTTTCGTCCCCAGAGGGTGGTAATAAACCCATCTCTTTCAGCCTGTTTTATGGTTGAATCCATGTATTTCTGGACATCGCTGTGGATACTAAAGTATTTATCTATCATTTCCTGTGCCTTTTTGAGTGAAATCTTTAGCTCTCGACTCAATCCATAGGCACTCATGCCATAGATGATGCCAAAATTAACCACCTTGGCTGTTCTCCGCATATCCGAGGTAACCATGGATGGCAGGCAATCATAGATACTTGCTGCGGTCTGACTATGAATATCCCTGTCATGGATAAAGGCATTAAGGAGATTAACATCTCCGGTAATATGAGCTAATATCCGTAACTCTATTTGTGAGTAATCAGCTGAGAGCAACAGACAGCCCTCCTCAGGGATGAATGCCTTGCGGATACTCTTACCCAACTCAGTACGAATAGGGATGTTTTGTAGATTAGGGCTGCTTGAGGACAGTCTGCCAGTGGTTGTAACCGCCTGGTTGTAGGATGTATGCACCCGGTTATTAGTATCAAAAAGCTCAAAAAAACTGTCAACATAGGTTGACTTTAGTTTAGTTACCTCTCGATATTCCAATATCTTACCGGGTAAGGGATGGTATAGCATTAATTCACTCAAGGTATCCTCATCTGTCCCATACCCGGTTTTGGTCTTTTTTATTACTGGAAGCTGCATCTTTTCAAACAGGATAACCCCTACCTGTTTTGGGGAATTGATGTTAAATTCTGCATCACTAAGGCTATATACCTCCCTTTCCAATTCCTTAATCCTTATTCCCAATTCTAAGGAAAGCTGCCTGAGATAGGGCAGGTCAAGCGTTATCCCAATTATCTCCATTTGAGCAAGGACAAGGGCTGATGGCATTTCAATATCTTGAAATAGTTGAGTAAGCCCATTTCCCTCTAATTGTTTGGCAAGTGATTCGGTTAGCCGATAGATTATATCTGCATCAAAACAGGTCCCTTCTGCATCTTCAGCTGTAGAGACACAAATTTTTGTGTCTCTACATATGCCTATGTAATTAAAGGCAATAGATTCAAGGTTGTGCTTTGCTGCGGGATTAAGCAGATAAGAGGCAAGCATGGTGTCAAACCCTATACCTGCCAGCTCAATCCCATATTGATGCAGCATGATCATTGTGGCTTTGACGTCATGTCCATACTTCTTGATGGCTTCATCCTCTAATATCGGACGCAGCAGACTCAGCACCTCTTTCCTGTCTTTCCTGTCAATCCCCTTGTCAAAGTATTGTTGTGAAAAGGGGATGTAAAATGCAGACAGGGGTTCATAGCTGATAGCCATACCCATGAGGGCACCTCTGGCAAAGGTAGCACCTCTGGCAGAGGCAGCACCTCCTGCAGATGTGCCCTCTGTCTTAATGCTGATAGCCAGAGCCTCTTGATGATGCAGAGTATCAATAAGCTGGGTAAGCTGATCAATAGAGGAGATTGTTTGATAGTTTGTCTCCTCTTTTTTCTCAAGTCCCAGATCATTAAGAGTGCTCTTGAATTCAAGCTCTGAAAACAGGGCAAACAATTTCTCTTTGTCCATATCTTGCAGTCTGTAGTCATCTAATTTGATATCCATTGGCACATCGGTTTTCAATAAAACAAGCTGTTTGGACAAAAAGGAGATATCCCTTGCCGTTTCAAGCTTATTCCTTATTTTTTCCGGAATATGGTCAAGACTGGCAAATATCTCCTCCATGTGTCCAAACCTCTGGACAAGCATTTGGGCTGTTTTTTCACCAATACCCGGAGCACCAGGGATATTATCAATGGTATCACCTGTAAGTCCAAGGACATCTGCCACATATTCAGGCAGAACCCCGAGCTTTTCAACAACATCATTCTTGTGATAGACAACTACATCTGTGATATTCTTTTTTGAGGTTTGGACAAATATTTTTTCATTTACCATCTGGAGGATATCCTTATCCCCGCTGACAATAACAACCTCATCAACCATATCCTGACACCTCACAGCTATGGTAGCCATAATATCGTCTGCCTCATAGCCCTCTAAGGCAATAACAGGGATATTAAAGCCATTGATTAGCCGTTTAATCAATTCCATCTGAGAACGCATATCATCAGGCATAGGCTTTCTTGTAGCTTTATATTCAGAATATTGCTTATGTCTAAAGGTAGGGGCAGGGGTATCAAAGACAACAACCATGTGGTTTTTCCCATTTGCCATGGTGTTTTCTATTGAAGATGCTGTTTCCCGAAGAAGTTTTAAGAGCATGTTTGTAAATCCATAAACAGCATTAGTCGAAATACCCTTAGATGTGGATAATGTCTTAACAGCATAGTATGCCCGATATGCCATGTTATGACCATCAATTATAAAAAGTCGATTCATTTGCTACCTTCCTTAAATTTTAGTTTCCCCCCCTCTCCTTCACTTCCCCCTCCCTTTAATGGGAGGGGTTAGGGGAGGGTAATTTCTCCCTTAGAACACTATTCGTGTCAACCTTAATCTGTCGCACAACCATTTACACAGGGGCATGGACAAGCCTGCCAGAGAGGCTCTCTCCTGCCCCTACTACGACAATTGAGGGTTGAAGCGAACCCTATCTTACCACCCCAATCTTCCCCTGTTTAATCACCCTTGCCCCATCCCTCAAGAAATAAACATAAATCCCTGAGGCAACCGAATCATTATCACTATTTCGCAACCCCCATATGATACTATCCACACCGCTTTTTTCAAATACCAACTCACCTGCAAGATTGTATATCTTCAAGACAACCTGCTTACCCAAAGGAAGTGAGGCAAATATTACCTCATTCTTCCCTGCATCCACAGGATTTGGATACACATGAATATCATCAGAAATAACCTGCGGGACACTAATAACTATCTCCCCTGAGCGAACAGCAGGAATATTATCAACAGGTTTTTCTTCAGTCCCACAGGATAGTATTTCCATCCACATTCTTTAACCTTGTCAGCCGATTATTTGACTCATCAAAATCAAATACAACAGGGGAAATCCCGCTTGCCTTTGCCTTGAATCTCATGATAAAGATTACCCCTGAACCGGTAGCAGACCCGGTAAATAACCCTGCGAAATAATCTATCATTCCTGTTGCATTATCGTATTGCTTTACTACACTGTTGCTTTCAATGAATGTTCCTGTGCCAATTTCTTGTAATTCAAGCACATCAGGGTTAAAGCTCATGTGCATTTTGAGTAGTTATCATATCCTTTACATCCAAAACCTCTACATCAACCATAAACTCCTCTCCCTTAGCTACATTTTGTGCTGCAGGGGTGATTTTTAACTGGACAGTGGTTGTAAGTGTTGTCAGGGTAGCATGAATATAGGTTGTCGAACCTGTGCTTATCGTGCAAGTTGTAGTATAAGTCTGAAAGTTCTCCAACATTAGCGTCAGGGTGCAGCTATCCGGTTGTAAGGATAATTCTGCTGGAGTAATTCCCTTATTCATACCATTAATCAGGATGATTGCCCCTGTTGGATAAGAGATTACGCTGAGTGTCCCGACAGCAGGTGCTAACGGAATTTCTATTGTTTTTACCTGAAAGGCAGTAGTGCTTGAGCCAAAATTGCTTGACATATCCATGCCTGATACCTTGATAGTAGCTGTTCCCTGAGCTGTATCTGTTGTTACAGTAGCTTGATACTTAAATACTGGATTGGCATTTAGGACCAATTCAACAGGAATAATTCCACCATTGCTGTCTGTAACAATAACCGTTGGAACGCTGATTAATTGTTCGTCAGCAGATACGACTATATTTATATTCCCTGCACAAGCTGGGTTTGGGGTAATTACAGTAGAGAATATAGGCTTGGTGGTATCAATCGGGGCAGCATTATCCACAATTACCATAATGCTTTTAGTTCCCATAAGATTAGAAGGGTCATAAGCAATAATCTTGATGGTATGCGAGCCATCGCCATTTGCAGCAGTATCCCATGAATAACTATAAGGTGCAGTGATACCTGTATATTTCAATATACCATCAATATAGAATTCTACCTTTGTTATCACAACATTATCGCTTGCAGCAGCACTTACGTTAACTACTCCAGATACTGTTAGGTTATTAGCAGGGCTACTAATCTCAACAGTTGGTGATGTGGTATCCACTTCTTGAATATACATCTCTTTATAACTCAAGTTATTATCTTCATTAGCTTCTAATATCTCATTTTGAGGGTCAATCTGAACATAGATTGCAATTATCCCGCTATACCCTGATGTATTCCAGACAAGCTGAACTGTCTTGCTGCCGTTTGCCGGTATAGCTGCAATTGTCTGTGAGCCTATCAATGTCCCTGTTCTCAGCGGATTTCCAACAAAAAAGCCTACAAGAACATTGTCAGCCTGAGTGGTTCCTGTATTATAAATCACTGCCGTAATAGTCGCCATCTCTCCTGAGGTTGGACAGGAGGGAATAAGGGGAATACTTGAGGACAAATCTGGACTGTTGACAAATATCTCTTTTGACGCAGAATTATTGTCATAGCTTTTCTCAAGAAAGGAATTGTATGGGCTTACAATCACCTGAATAGTATGTGTCCCATTCGCAGCTGTCCAAATCATAGATACATCTCCAGAGCCTCCTGCAGGAATATATGAAACAGTCTTTGAGCCAATAAGTATACCCTCCTCTAATGGCAGTCTATCGTAGAAGAAAACGGTAGTATTGGTTGCCCCTATGTCTCCGATATTCTTGACAGCAGCGTTGATGGTTACTTGCTCTCCTGTAATCGGGGTATTGTTGGAAAAGGTTATGCTTGAGGTGGCAATGGTTAGATCAGGGAATTGTTCGACATAGATGATAGTATTTACCTGCCTTACAAACGGCTGATTATTTATACTGCCAATAGCAGTAGCAATTATGCAATAATTCCCGCTCACATTAGTATTAGTATAGGTATTGGTGTATGTTCCGTCATTTAATTGAGTATCCCCATGTGTGCCATCGTCGTAAAGAAGGATCTCCTCTATAGTAGCTGGAGTTATTACCCTTGCAGTTACAGATGCACCAGTTAGCGGAATATTATTGTTTGCCAGCATGGCTGTAATATGGATTGTCTGGTTAGGGTCATACACACCCTTATCTGTTGCAAGGGAGCAAATGAGTGTAGATTCGGCAAGTATTTCTACAGAATATGTCCCTACACCAGAAACATTATTGGCATTAACATTCACTGTCCATGTCCCTGCTGCTGGATTTTTAACGGTATACTCTGCAACACTAATCTGAGTGTCATTAAAGTAGCTGACACTTTCTGTAGAATATGTTGGGGTAATCAGTGTTCCGTCAGCAGCAGTCAGGGTCAATCCAATATCCCCGCCTTCCCAGCCTAACAAGAAGCTTATCTCATCAATAGTAGAGTCAACCGGGATATTATAAGACTTTGTTCCTGATTGGGAGATGGTTCCATAGATTATAGGCATGTGCTGGACTGATGTAGGGGTGCCTTCGGGTGCTGAGGCTCTTAATGGAGCCTGTTGAGGAAGAGAGATGCCCTTTAGGATAGATGATACGATTCCACAGACATCTTCACTTTCGGTTATATTAAGATGATTATATGGAACTTCAATATTTTTGACATTGTCTAATTTAACGCTTTCTACTCTAACAACACCATCAGTTTTCACTAACCTACTTACAGGAAGGATACCTGCAAGACGTGGATCTATAATTGTTCCTGCTATTGTGCAATGGTCAATATTGGGAGCTAATATATCTTCTTGCCGCAACAAATTAGAAACAGATCCATAATTTAATTGATATAGGAATGGACTGATTGGCAGCATTTGCAAACCAGCTTCTCCGGGCACTCCTATGTAGCTTCGCACTATAGTTTCAACAGGCGGCGTATGATCTCTAAATATTTGTAATGGGTCAAGAATGCTTTCCGTTGCATGTAACCCCTCGTATAACACTGTATATAGGAATGCTCCATGATTAGGAGTCCCGATCATGATTAATTTTCGCACAGAGTTGTTGCTATTAAGATATTTAGCATACCATCTGGCTACCAGACCGCCCATACTGTAACCAACAACATCTACCTTGGGGGCATTAGTTTGCCTCTTTATCGAATTAATCTTCGACAAAAGATCCCCTGCCAATACCTTTATATCAAAGTTTGACGGCTCAAGGTCAATGGTAAAAACATTTGCAAATTCCCCTAACTTTTTAACAAAATTGCACTTCCCATCTCCTTCTTTTTGCCAGGTGCCAGCAGCATTTCCATTCAACCCATGCACCAAAAGCACTGGATAGCCAACGCTGATAAAAGATACAGTCGTAGCAGCAATATTAGCTGTATTATCCTTAGCCTCAATGTAATATTCTACCCCTTTAGTTTCGGAATCAGTATGGATTGACCCAGCATAAGTATTCCCTGTTGTATTAGTCATTAATCTTGAACTCCAACTTGTCTCTGGCTTTTCCTTTTTCCGATAATACAGGGTAGCACCTGCTACCTGAACATCATCTATTATGACTGCCTTAATCTCAATACCTGTGTTTGGTGTCCCCCAGAATTTAATTGGTGTATGGGTGATATTAGGTGCACGGCTTGATATTACTATCACTGTCTTGGCATAATTACTGATAACGGTTGCCTCACCGGTGCAAACTATCGTGGCATTGTTTTTGATAGTGGTTCCAACTGGTGTATTGGCATTGACCTTTGCCTTAAATCTAACACCGCCCTGCATCCCTTCTGGAAGGCTGCCAAGATTCCATGTAATTTCCCCATTATTATAACTTCCGCCATTGCTCACACTATTTGGTTCGCAGGTAATATAATTGGGGAGATTATCAATGATAGTTATATTGGTAAGGTTGCTGCTGCTGATGTTTTTGTAGTTCAATGTATACCACCAGGTGAAGCAAAATTGCTGTCTACTGTTTTGATAATTGATAAAGCAGGTGTTGTAACAGGTGTTACCTGTCCCCCCTGAAATTCATAAGCACCCATGTCTATTGTGCCGCTTACTATGCGAGGATTGTCGTCTTTATCCTTGCTCTGGATTTGTGGCACTGTGTTTATGCCTTTGTTGATACAGGGTGAGATAGACTGTAGGTGCTCGTTATTATCACTCACAAATAATGGGTTAGCATTAATATTGCCTGTTCCTGCCCAGCCACCCTTAATATCAGAATAGGTGATGCTTATAGATGCAGCTTTTAAGAAGATTTCCTCTGGAATATCATTCCAGAAGATGGTGTTGACTACGGTTGTGGGCACGGATGAAGAAGAGTTGCAATAAATCCCGCCGCCGTAGCTGTTAGCTGTGTTATTGGTGATGGTGCAGTTGGTTATCTTGAGTGAAGAGGAGGTGCAATATATTCCGCCACCGCCACTGGCAGCTGTATTATTGCTGATGGTGCAATTGTTTATTGTGGGTGAGGATTTGTAGCAATATATTCCGCCGCCAGAAGCCCTACCATTGGTGATAGTAAATCCTTCCAGCACTGCATCTTTGGTTTCAGCAACACTAAATGTTACCACACTATCAAGACTATTACCGTCAATAATGGTACTGGTGGTCCCATTAACAGATTTGACAGTGATAGCTTTACCCGAAAAGGTAATGTTCTCTTTATATGTCCCGCTATCTACCAACACCGTATCCCCATTTGATGCAGCATTAATAGCCCCTTGAATAGTGAGATAATCCGCAGACACATTAATCGTTGCCGACTGTGCATCCACCCCTGCCAGAACAGGCAGCACAGCCATCCCAAATACAGCCGATAATACCCGTAACACCTTCTTCAAATTACTCATTGCAAAACCTCCTCCTTGATTTTAACTACTCGATGTAGGGTGGGCACTGCCCACCAAATTTTTGCGGTAATGCGTCAGTGAAATGGGGGAATTTCTACAGAATAACACCCCCCCTGCCCCTCTCATCTGTATTCCCCTCTAATAAGAAGGGTTAGATGTGTGTGAATTTCACTCCGCTAAAACAGAATATACATTCCACTAAACAATTAAGGCAAAATAGGGACAGCGATCGTTTTTCCCTAAATTCGTTTCTTGCTATCCTTGTCAAAAAAATGGTCGCTGTCCTCATTTTCTCCAAACGGTTGCTGTTCCTAATTTTTCCATAGCCTGCGTCCTGCTTCAAGCTACAATACAATCGCAACCTAAAGGTTGCGGCTACCACTGCGATTTATACGCTGGCATTATACACTGGTACTATACGCTGGTACTATACACTGGTAGCCGCAAGCTTTAGCTTGCGTATTATAGGTTCAACGTGGATTCGAGGGGTAAACCCTATATGCCTCGTCGATCTGCCATTCTGAGTAAAGCAAAGAATTTCTTACCACACAAG
>JASEHA010000062.1 GCA_030018795.1 bacterium | reverse complement strand
AATCGTGCACAACCTAAAAAGTTATTCATCAGCGTTCTAACTCTTTTCTGATTCTAACCCATTACCTTACCCACACGATTTGTTAAAGAACCTTATTTATCCATTTATATAATCACAAATTGTGACGGTGATGAGTATATGTATGATAATTGAACATGTCCAGACAACTATGTCCAAAAAATAGACATGAGATGGTGTATTCCTGCAGTAAAAAATTGCATAAGATGAGGCAAAACAAGGGGATAAACATAACTAAGTGCTATTAATATCTATGCCTTAGCATAGTAATATTTCTTAGCTGTATTATTGCTGGTATGAAAATTGCTAACACTAAACTATTAAAGGGGATAGGTGTATCAAAACACAACTATCCCTGGATGCTTTGTCGTAGTGATATATAGCAAAAATAATGCCAGATGAGGAAAGATTCTGTTAATACTTAGAACGATAAGTAGTTATGACTTGCAACTGTAATGTTTGATTATCAGGATATGTACGTATAGGTACAAATGATGATTTTTTAGGGTACATAATCTTGCGCAGAGGCACGAAGACTTAGCGTCTTTGCGTGAGCCATTTTGAACAAGGTGAGGGAAAACATGAAAAATGTAGCAGCAATATTCATCGCAATTATCCTTTGCTTTAACGCTGTCACCGGTTATGCCCGAGGATTGACAGGTGTAATTGCCGGGGATGCCAGTGATTTGAACCCGGCTACATTTGAGTTTTCTACAGATAATGCTGACCAGCAGATATTGAAAAAGAATAGCAGCTCTATTGGTTATGCGGAAATCCCTTCTTGTTACGGAACAGTAGATGGCATGAGGATATATGTTGATGGTAACGATATTGCCTCAAGTAATTACGCTTATCCCAAGAAAATCATAGGCATGGACCTTTCAAATGCAGCTGGCTGGCCAAATATAAGTATCCCGACTGGTAATGTTGCCATTGACCCAAAGCTGGGCAGATTCAAGTTTTCTCAAGGAAATAATAACTCGCCAACCCTGATTTCTACCTTTGATACCTATGATGTTGCTTATGGGGTTTCTGTGGTTGATAATGTGGCTTTTGTTGCCTCCTTTCGTTCTGGATTGTATGTTCTTGATGTTAGCAACTCCAAAAAACCATTGTTAATCAGCAATTATAATACTACTGGCTGGGCATATGATGTCTGTGTAAAAAATGGCTATGCCTTTGTGGCTGATGCCTATTCTGGCTTACAGATAATTGATGTTTCTAATCCAAAGGATCTCAGCCTTGTTGGCACCTGTTATACCTATGGCTGGGCATATGATGTTTTTGTGGGAGGAAGATATGCCTATTTAGCTGATTACCGCTCAGGGTTGCAAATAATTGATGTGCAAAATCCCAAACAGCCTGAGGTTGTGGGGACATGCCGTACAGATGGCACGGCTTATGGTATCTGGGTTTCTGGACAATATGCCTATCTGGCAGATGGGATAAATGGGCTGAGGATTATAGATGTATCAAATCCTAACAGTCCAAGGCTGGTAAGCACCTATGATACAAAGGGCAAGGCTTATGATGTTCAGGTGGTAGGCAACTATGCCTTTGTAGCTGATGGTCAGTATTCAGGCTTGCAGATTATTGATATCTCAAATCCGGCTGCCCCTAAACTGGCTGGCTGCTGTACTACGCCAGGTATATCCAGTAAGATTTATGTCTCAGATGGATATGTTTACTTAGCTGATGGACAAAATAGCGGGTTGCAAATAGTAAATGCTCAAGATGTAAAAAACCCTATTGTTGTGTCTAATTATAAAACACCTGGCAAGGCTTATGGGGTTTGTCTTTCTGGTAGATGTGCCTTTGTTGCGGATGGTTCCAATGGCTTACAAATAATTGATGTGCCTCATCCCTCAGAGGTGCCCAAGGGCAAGGTAACTACAGATTGCTATATTGCCAGTGATTACCTTATCCTTACCTCTCCAAATGGTACAGAGCGTTTAGCTGGCAGTAAGGAGTGTGACATAACATGGCGAATATCAGGCGGGGTGATGCCATATACTATATCCCTCTGGTATTCTACGGATCATGGACGGACATATCCCTATAAGATTGTTTCTGGTATAAGCGGCACCTCTTATAAATGGATTATGCCTAAGATAGATACTGAATCCTTACGCATAAAGGTTGAACTAATAGATGGAAATGGGGAGTATGCGTATGATGAAAGTGATGCCAGTTGCAGCGTTGACTCTACGCCTCCATTTGTTACTGGTGTTTTTCCGGCAAATAAATTAGCTGATGTGCCTGTAAATACAGATATGGTCATAAACTTTAGTGAGGTAATGAACCCTTCGTATACTGAGGCGGCATTTGTTATTAGCCCTGACCCAGGGATAAATGGATATAAATGGA
Organism: bacterium; assembly: GCA_030018795.1. Classification (GTDB taxonomy): domain Bacteria; phylum UBA9089; class CG2-30-40-21; order CG2-30-40-21; family CG2-30-40-21; genus CG2-30-40-21. The sequence continues at coordinate 7,060 of JASEHA010000062.1, read as the reverse complement.
GTAATGATGGCAAGACATTAACCATTGATTTGAAGAGTCTTGGATATAATAATCTATATAATTGTGTGGTAACAACACAGGCAACAGATTTGTATGGTAATCCAATGCTTCAAAAATATGAGAGTGCGTTTTATACAGAGAAGCAGGCAATACCATTTCAGTCTGTATTGCTTTCACCATTGTCAGGGACATCATTTGCTGGTGGGGAAGAGTATGCTATTACATGGCAGGTGAGTGGCGGCAAGCCGCCTTATCTCATTGACCTCTATTATTCTACAGATGGCGGGAAGGTATATCTCCCTATTAAACAGGGTCTGACTGGAAATTCATATCAATGGAAGGTGCCGTATGGAAACTTTAATGATGTTAAACTCAAGGTAGCAGCTGTTGACGCAAGCGGTGTTCAGATTGAGGCTATTAATAATGAACTATGTAAAATTGATTCTATCCCTCCTGAGATACAAAGTATTTCCATACCAAGTGGTGCGGCAAATGTACCGGTTATCTCTGATATAATTGTTAATTTTAGTGAGATGATGGATACCAAAAAGACGCAAGAGGCATTCAGTATTACTCCAACTATAGGGGTAAATAGCTGCTCATGGAGCAATGGGAGCAAAACCCTGACCATTGACCTTAAGAATATGGACTATGAGACTACATATGCATGGAAGCTTGGAACAGGTGCAGTGGATCTTGCCGGAAATTCTGTCATTAATCAGCCGCAAGCATGTTTATTTACTACTGAAAAGATGCCGCAAGAGTTGATGATTAAGGTTATCTCGCCTGATGGCGGTGAGTCTTTCATTAGTGGCAGTACGCAAAACATCTCATGGAAGGTAACCGGCAGTGTTAATTCGTATTCTGTTTCCCTATCTTATTCCCTTGATGGTGGGAAGAGTTATTCGTCACCCTTTGTTATATGCCTGACATCCTCCCCTTTTTCATGGACAGTGCCTAATGTTAATACCACTCAGGCAAGGATAAAGGCTGTGGTTTATGATGGCTCTGGAAGACAAAAAGAGGATGTAAGTGATGCTGACTTTGAGATAGATTCTATCCTGCCAGTGGTGAAAAGTACCATTCCTGTAAGTGGAGCGACAAATACTCCTGTTTCATCAGATATAGCGATTAACTTTAGTGATAATATGGATGCCCTTATCACCCAGTCTGCCTTTAGTATCAGCCCAAACCCGGGTATTCTCAACTATACATGGACTAATGGAACCACTGCCCTGAATGTGGACATGAATACATTGGTATACAATACGTTGTATACCTGTACAGTTTCTACAGAGGCAAGGGATACTGCTGGTAATAAAATGGCATCTGCTTATACATGGACATTTATGACTGAACCCGTACCAACAAATAATGGAGGTAGCATCTCTGGCAACAACGGTCCTACCCTTCAGCTTTATATTCCTGGCTCTACCTATGGCTCACTTACAGAATCATGGGTAACCCATGAGCCTGCCTTTGAGCTTCAGGTGCTTGGATCTCCCTCGCCTGAGCCTGTTCAATATATCAAGGATGTGAAGCTTTATATTGCTATCAAGGAGAGTGAAAAGGATTTAGTCGGTGCATATGTAAAGATTAATGGCGTGCCTATAACCTTTGATGTCTATGGCAAGCCTTTTACTCCAGGTCATGGTATCTATCCTACCCATTATTGTGTCTACTCCTTGCCAGACCTTATGGTAAATGCGGCTGGGGAGATTGTTCATAACTATAACCCTGGTGAGAGCGGTACCAGTTCTTCTGCCGGAGACATCCATTATCTTCAGATAGAATATGTTGGATATTCGTTCATTCATTTTGATGCAAGTGGTGCGGCTGTGGCTCCAGATGGCAAGATATGGCAGAGAAAGGCACCATTCTCTCATGATGCAGAGGCCATTATTCCGTTCAGGGTGCAGGTGTTGTCACCAAATGGAAGCAGTACCACTGGCAAGGGTGAGTGCTGGGCAGGCGGGAGCAATCAATCAATACAATGGAGCATGTCTGGTGGAACACCACCATACAGGGTGTCCTTAAGCTATGTTGTTGGGACAAATGCAGTCTTAATAGCTACTGGCAGCCTTCAGTCGCCGTATGCATGGAATGTGGCTAAGATAGACTCAACGCAGGTTAAGGTTAAGGTTGAGGTTTATGACGTGGCTGGCAAAACAGCAGTGGATGAAAGCGATAACGTGTTTGAGATAGATTCTATTCCTCCAACCGTGGTGTCAACTACACCGGCAAATGGTCTGAGCAACGTTGATGTGAATATTGGCACAATCACTGTGGTGTTTAGCGAGGAGATGAATACGCAGCAGAGCCAGAATGCGTTTGTCATTACACCAGATGTTGGAATCACAGGCTACAGATGGAGCACTGACAAATCTGTCTTGAGTATTGGCGCAAACAAGCTTATGCCAAACACAGGCTATACCTGCGTTATCACTACTCAGGCAAAGGATACCTGTGCTGGCAATCAGCTGGTCTCAGCCTACAAGTGGGGCTTCAAGACAAAGCAGGATATTAGCCCATTAAGCGTGGTATTGATACCTCAAGGTTTGAAATGCATTGCCGGCGGCAATCAGCAATACATTGAATGGCAGGCAACCGGCGGTATAGCACCATATCAGGCAAGCCTGTATTATTATTTCGGCTCGTGGATAGAGATTAGCAGCAATGCCTCATCACCATACAGATGGTCAGTGCCAATGATCAACTCTGAGTCTGTAAAGGTAAAGGTAGTTGTCAAGGATGCACCTGGGTCAACATGTGAGGCAATAAGCAGTGTGTTTGAGGTAGACTCAATACTGCCAACCATACTCAGTACCATACCAGCAAAGGATGCGACAGATGTTGGCATAACCACAACCATATCCATCGTCTTCTCAGAGGAGATGAATACCACTAAGACGCAAGAGGCATTTGTTATCAGTCCTAACCCTGGCATTTGCGGCTATCACTGGAGCAATGGTTCAACCACATTAACCGTAGAGCTAAGAGGGACGCTAAGCTATAATACGCTTTATACCTGTATGCTCTCAACCAGTGCCAGGGATACGTGTGCTGGCAATCACATAGAACAGGTATATATCTGTCGGTTTACCACAGAGCAGCAGCATCAGCCGTTTAAAGTCTGTCTGGTCAGCCCTCAAGGAAGTAGCACTTCTGGCAGAAATGAATGTTTGTCCGGCGGCTCTTCGTATAATATCAATTGGATAGTAGCCGGCGGTATACCCCCGTATATAGTAGAATTAGATTATACGGTTGGCTCAACCACATATTCGCGTATTGCCTCAGGTGATCTGAAACCACCGTATATCTGGACAGTACCCATGTTTGACTCTATAAAGGCTCAAGCAAGGATAGTTGTCCGTGATACTGCTGGTAATGAGATAAGCTCTACAAGCAAGGTGTTTGAGATTGATTCCACACCACCAACAGTTATAGGTGTCGAGCCTGCAAATGGTGTAACAGAAGTAGATGCATTATCCGACATAGTGATACATTTTAGTGAGGACATGAATATCAGTGATACCCAAAATGCCTTCTCCATCCTGCCGCATCCGGGTGTGTTTGGCTATACATGGAGCAATGCCACAAAGACTCTGACCATTGATGTGGGAACACTGACCTATAATACCCAGTATATCTGTATGCTCTCAACCGGGGCAAAGGATACCTGTGCCGGCAATCATATGACCAGTAACCATGTCTGGTCATTTACCACTCAGAAAAAGGAGATCCCTCTTAGCCTTGAGCTTATCAAGCCTGACAGTAACCTCAAGTGCCTTGCTGGTGGGGTAGAATACAATATCTTTTGGTCTGTTTCAGGCGGCAAGATGCCGTATGAGACAAGGATTTTCTATAGTCTCGGATCAGGCATATGGACATGCATCAAGTCAGGACAGATTCAATCACCCTACACATGGATTGTGCCAAAGGCTGATACCATAAATGCCCGGATAAAGGTGATGATTATTGATGCAGCAGGCAAGGAAGTAATCGACGAAAGCCCTGTTTTTGAGATTGATTCCACGCCGCCGACAATAACAAATGTTACGCCAGCAAATGGCCTGACAGAGATGGATATTAATAGCGATATAATCATAGAATTCAGCGAGGAGATGAACCATTTGACACAGGATGCCTTCTCTATCCTGCCGCATCCATGTGTATTTGGTTTCAAGTGGAGTGATGATGGCAAGAGCTTGAGCGTGGATATTGGCACGCTTTCATACAATACCAACTATGTCTGCATGGTCTCAAGGTGTGCCCATGATACCTGTGCTGGCAATCACATGACCAAGAACTATGTCTGGTCGTTTGACACAAAAAAGGTCTATCAACCATTACAGATAACAATTATTTCGCCCAATGGCGATAAATGTCTTGCTGGCAACAGGGAGTATGATGTCATTTGGACAGCATCTGGTGGCAGTAAGCCGTATTCAATAGACCTGTATTATGCCATTGGCAGCAATACATGGACACTGATAGCCTCAGGCATAAAACAATCACCCTATAAGTGGTTAGTACCCCAGATTGATTCGCTGGATGTGCGACTTAAGGCAGTGGTCACAGATGAGGTGAGTGCTCAGGCAAGCGATGTGAGCGATGCACCATTTGAGATTGATTCCACACCGCCACAGATTATTAGCACGCAGCCGTCAGACAGTAGCTTAAATGTGGCAACCAATACATCTATAGTGGTTACCTTTAATGAGGAGATGAATGCGGCTGAAACAGAGAAGGCGTTTATGATCATCCCTGCAACAGGGATAAAGGGGTATACATGGAATGGCAGTCATACCATTATGACCGTCAGCCTTGATAATCAATGCTATGATACCCAGTATAGCTGTGTTATAACCAATCAGGCAAAGGATACCTGTTCAGGCAACCATATGCTCAAGAACTATGCCTTCTCGTTTACCACAGAGAAGAAGATAACCCCATTGGCAGTCTCACTCATCTCACCCAATGGTGAAAAGGCGTGTATTGCTGGCAGCAGCAGATGGCCTGTCAAATGGACTGTGTTGGGTGGGCTGCAGCCATATAAGGCTGATATATATTATTCCATGGATAGTGGCAATACATGGATTCCTATTGCAAGCGATGTAGGGGTGTCCCCATATCTATGGACAGTACCTGCTATTGATTCGATTAATGTCAGAGTAAAGGTAGTTATTTGCGATGCAGACAAATGTCAGGCAATTGATATAAGTGATATTGACTTTGAGGTTGATTCCATGCCACCGTATGTGGTCAACACCATACCTCAAGATGGTGCAATAAATGTGCCAGTAAGCTCGAGTGGTAGTGAACATTCTGTAGATATCCCGGATTTCACCATACCAGTGTGTCCGAACCCATCAGATTATATTGGTTGCAAGCAAGGCAAGCAGGTATATAAAGGCACAGTGGTGCTGGATGGGATTGAATTTGTTAATGGTGATGTTACCTTTGAGGGAATTGTCAGGGTAACAGGTACTGGTGCTATTGTAGCTGCTGGAAATATCTGTGCCAGGGACGGGCTTACGCTTGAGAATGCACCATGTGCGAATATTACAGGTATACCTATTGGTTTATTGGCTGGTGGCAATATTGAGATATCAAGTGGCGGGGATAGAATGGATGTGATAAATACACATGTCTATGCTAAGGGCACAATTGAGATTAAACCGCAATACCGCAGCAAATATAAATTAGGACCACAAGGATTGTTGCGGGCAGCTAAGGTGCATATCTATGTTGCCAACCCTGGCGGTGGCAGCGAAATAGCAGGGTTTGGCAGTGAAGGCAGGATATACTCTGAGGGTGATTGCAATATCTGGGCATTGCGTGGTAAGGATGCATATACTGACCTGCCTCTAAACGGTGAGGTAAAGGCTTATGGGAATATTGATCTGTCCACAATTGACTGGGATGTGACACTTGCCATGGGGGCACATATTCAGTCAAAGAAGAATGTCTGGCTCAAGGTTACACATAGAGAAAGAGCATTTCTTGGTAAGAGTGGACGAATATTTGCAGGAGAGAGTATAAAGATATATGGTGTTGGCGATAGCTGCTGTTTTGTCAGTGATAATGAGAGCAAGATATATGCAAAGGGTAATATTGACATATGGTGTTTGTCAAAGGATACCCTTAATGGAGAGGTGTTTGCCGGTGGCAGCATAGATCTGGCAAGTAATGGATCGGATCAGTATATTAATATTGGAGCATTGGTGTGTGCCTATAATGGGACACTCAAGCTAAAGGTCAAACACCGTGCTGTCATGGTATTAAAGAGATATGCAAAGCTGTGTGCTACAGGGGATATAGCGATAACTACTGATGGCAGCAGCTGTTACTTTACCAGTGAGGACGATACAGTCATCTCATCTAAGGATGGCAATGTGAATATATGGGCACTGGCCGGTGAGACACTGGGTGGTATTGTTTGGGCAAAGAAGAATATAGATCTTGCCACGGTTGATTCGGATAAGAGCCTTGTTATTAATGCAACTGTGGCCGCAGAGGGCAACATTGAGGTAAAGGCAAAGTATCGTGAGCGTGTAATACTTGGAAAGACTGGCAAACTGCTTGCAAGGGGCAGTATTAAAACGTGTTATGTTCTCAGTGGTGACTTTGTGACAGAGGAGGGGAGCATTATTCGTGCAGGCAGCAGTACTGAGATTAGCAGCCAGAATAGTGGCAACCTTAAGGGAAGTATTACTGCTAACTGTGATGTTAAATTGCCGATAATTATATGTTGCCTTGGTGTGGTTAATGGGTCATGTACAATGATAACAATCAACTTTAGTGAAGAGATGAATACATCAGAAACTCAAGCCTCATTTATTATCCATCCAAATCCAGGTATTGTTGGGTATAGGTGGAGTAATGGCACCAGTACCCTGAAGATTGGCATGAAACCGTTTGATTATAATACTGAGTATACATGTATTGTAACCACCAGGGCAAAGGATACATGTGCTGGGAATCAAATGCTTAAGGATTATATCTTCTCGTTTACCACAGAGAAGAAGATAACCCCATTGGCAGTCTCACTCATCTC
>JASEHA010000061.1 GCA_030018795.1 bacterium | reverse complement strand
GTCCAAAAATACCAGTTAGCAATATCGCTATAAAATTCAGCAGTTACCTTTTCAACAGAAAATGCCTCTTTGATATTTTCTAAGGATGAGAATTCTTTATCTCCAATTCTGGCAAGGAATGTCTTATTAGTAAGCTCACGACTTACAAAATAGGTGAATCGGCGGAAGTTAGTCCACTGTCTGCGGTTTTCGGTAGTTTCCTGATAAATGAGGGAAAAGCGGAAATTGCTTTGCTGGTCATAAAATATGAATATACCTGCGTCATATTGGGTTAATCTTAGGATTTGCTTCCCTTTTTCATACTGTGCCTTTTTGCCGCTCCGTTCAGAGAGTGATTGTTCAGCCTTAAAACCACAAACAATAAGTTTCTCAGTTTCAGAAAATTTTATCTCGCCAATTTTTAACCCATCAATAAAACTTTCATCATTATAATGGTCGAATGACTCCTGTCGTGGCGAAAAAGAGCGATTCCTGTCACGGAAAAATCCGGTAAATTTTTCGAGAGAAAAATTGTTGATGATATCCTGTAATTTTTGACCCATAATCCATTACCTCGATTAATTTCATATCAATGTAGTGTCGTGTCAACCATCAATTGTCGTATAGTAGGGGCAGGGTGACAGAGAGGCTCTCTCCTTGCCCCTTTTCGCCAAATCAATCAAGGGCGGGGGAACCCCGCCCCTACATGTGCCCTGTGTAAATCTAACGATGGGCAACCGCAAGGGTTGCCCCTACAATGGTTATGCGACAGTTTAAGGTTAACGTGACCCTACATTCTCTATGGCAATAATTATTTCTTTAGATAAATTTTTTTGCCTTACTTTTTCTTTTTGTAAATAATCCTCGCCCTGTTCCTTTTTCAAAGCAATTATTTCTGCTACTGCTCTTTTTTGTTTTGCCTCATCAAGGCTTTCCATATTAGCTATTCGGCGTAGCGTAAAATCTGACAGGGTGCCATAATCCAGAATATCTTCCTTTAGGGTTCTCAAGAAATCTTTATGCGGCATTAATTCATCTGTTTGAATCTGGTTAATAAATGTTCCCAGGTTGTTTAAGGCTTTTTGCTCAATGTCCTGCTCTTTTAGAGGGATAGCTCGATGTTCCCTAAACTCTTTTACGCTTTTATAACATTCCCAAAAATTAGTGCTTAAAGGGATTCCCACCTCATCGATTGAGCAGGCAATTTTATCGAAAACTTCCTCAAAAGCAGCTTGATAAATATGAGGCTTATTTTCGTTTTCATGCCTGAGCCCATAGATATACAGCCGTCCTTTTCTAAGAAATACCAGCAGCTCATTTTCGCTGTATTCCTTAGCTGCTTTTATTCGCAGGGGATAGTTCCTTAAAGAAGCAATAAGTTCAGGATATAACCCTTTAATCCTTAAGAATTCTTTCAATGCCTTTGTGTAAAAGCTTTCCTCTTCCTGTTCATCAGGATTCTGCTGAATCCTATTAAAAAGTCCAGAAGGCGTTGGTTCCTCATCAATATCAAAAATTTTAGCATCTTCGCCAAGCGTGTTATGGATCAAAAACATCTTATTGCCGGCAATCTCGCGTGATTTTACAAGCTCTGCTCCCCTTTCTGTAGGGAAGAAATTGACGATATAAAGCTCACCGAAGACCTTCTTGCTGATACGGTTGATACGTCCGACCCTTTGGATAACCCTTACCGGATTCCACGGAATATCATAATTAATCACCATTCCAGCACGATTCAGATTAAAACCTTCAGAAATTTTGTCTGAGGCAAGCAAAATATCAAAATCGTCATTTTGTTCAGGATAGGAAGCATCAAAATTCTTGTTTATTTGAGATATTTTATTTGCCGATAAATCATTTGCAACAACAAGAACCCTGCTATTAAAGTCCTTTTTCAGAATTGGGGCTAAATATTCAACTGTATCAATGTATTCAGAAAATATTACAATTTTTCTTACTGGCTCATTATCAAACGGCTTTTGTTTTAGCTCTCTTTTAATGTTCTTCAACAAGCAATCGGTTTTAGGATCATTTTTTATCAAATCCAGGCTGGCAAGTCGTGATAGAATTTCATTAAAAAGCTTCAAATCAGATTCAATGTGCTCAATAAATTTGGTTTTATCCTTAAAATCATTAATCTTATATCTTTTGTGGTTTTTTGGATATTTGCCAATATTTATCTTTTCGGTATATTCAGATAAACATTTTTCAATTTCCTCTAAATCACAATCATAAATTTTTTCAAGCAATGCCCTATCCAGAATATACTCACCTTGATAATAATCGCCATTGCCTGTTTTTTCAATAAATTTCAATACATTTTCTGTGATGCGTTTGAAATTATTTATGCTCCGCTCAAAAGAGCCAAATGAGCTTTCAAACCGTTTCACAACCAATCGCCGCATAAAATCATAGAGGTTTCTCTGTTGAATAAACTGGCGGTTATCTTCCTGGGATAGTTTTTCTTCTTCGATAATTTTTCCTTTCTCATATTCAAATGGCCTGTAAATAGCACCATAGAATCGGCCACCATCTTCGGGATCACCAAAATACTGCTCAATGACTTGATCATAAAACAAAGACTGCTCTTTTGTTAATTCAAAAAACCACTCCTCAGGATTAGCTGTCTTAGATAAGTTCTTAACCTCATCCTTATAGCAGGGATTATTCTGAAGGTCGAGGCGGTTACGGCGAATCGTTACCGGCTCAATAACATCCCTTATCTGTTTAGCAAGATAATGCGACCTTTTGGCGACATTTTTCAGATTGATACTTTTCTCGCCTTTCTCGCCCTCGCCCTTATTGCCAAAGAATGTTTCATAATAAGCTTGTGCCTTTTTTTGTTTCGCAGCATTTGACGAACACCAATATTTCTTAATATACCCAAGCCTGTCAAACGTTCCTTTGAAGGTCTTGAATTTATTGGTAATGTCATTTTCTAATGTAATCGATGATTTTTTAGGGGTAATAAATAACTTTAATAGTGATAAAATGTCACCAGGCCTGTTATTAAAAGGTGTGGCAGTAAGCAAAATGACTATCTTATTACGGCAGATGTTTTTCAAAATTTCATAGTCCTTGGTATCCTGATTTCTGAATCGGTGTGCCTCATCAATAACAACTACCTCAATATCTCTATGCTTATTGACAAATTCAGCGATATTTTCTAAATCTCCTATGGATCTTATCTCCCACTCATAAAGCTTGAATTCTTCAACATACCTTTTCCATCCAGAATTCTTATTCTTATCGCCGATAAGTCCGGGAGGACAGATAACAATACCGCGTTTTCTAAGTTCTCTGGCTACCGCACAGGCAATGATTGTCTTCCCCAGACCAACAACATCTGCTATGATAACACCATTATTATTTTCTATAATTGCCAATGCCTGCTTAACTGCATCTAACTGATATTGATAAGGGGTATAACCGTTCTCTTCCAATACCTTAATTAATGATTCTCTAATCTCGTGCTCCTCAAATGAGTCAAGATAGGTTTTTAAGGCTAAAACATATGCCTCAAAAGGGGTAACCTTTTTGATAAGCGTTTCCTTTTCAATCAGTTCAATAAGCTTTATTCTGGATGGTGCATGTTCAGTTATTTTTACTGCTTCATCCCATAAGGTATCGAAATATTTTTCCGCATCCTCAAAACCGTAATCGCTGATTTCAACATTAAATTCTTCCTGCGTTAATAACCCTGCTTTAGTTAGATTACTGCTTCCGGTAATAAACAGATTTTTTCTGCCAACCTGCCCCTCTTCCAGCTTAAATAGGTATAGTTTTGCGTGATTAGGTCTAAAGGTCTTACGGATTAGCAGTCTGTCATTTTGTATCAGTTGAATAAAAAACCTTACCTGTTCGTAAAATTCTTTTGTATCAAAACGTTCAGTATTCAAAGACTTCTTCACAGACTGAAAGAACCTGTATGTATTCTCTTCATCAGACAACTGATCATCTTTATCAGCAAGTTCAATCATTCTGTAATTAGCAACATCAATATTTAAGCCTACTAAAACCTTAATTTTCTGATATGGATTTCCCTTTAATCCTTTATATAATTCCCTGATTCCAGAAAAATAGAAAAAACCAACCAAAAATTTCAGCTCATCGCTTTTTGGGATAAGTTCAAGGAGGCGTTTCCTTAAATCCTTTGACTCACTATTTGTAATGAAATTACTCATATCTACGCCCCTGCTACTCCCCTATTTTCGCCAAATTATCTGATAACCGAAGATTAACACGACACCATAAATCGGGTCTGAAGACCATCACTACTATCCATCATGTTCTTTTCCATATTCCAATCTTTCTACTGCATCCAACGCTATTTGCACCTCATCCTCAATTGCCAGAGCTATTTCCTCTGTTTCCATAACCTGCTCACCATAAAGAATATTCCCTGTGGCTGTAAGTATTGCTCCAACCCTTATCTTGCGAACAAGCCCAAGGCTGAATAATCCGGCACACTCCATCTCAAAAGCAAGTACATTCTTATCCTCCCATTCCCTTGCCTGAGGGATCTCACAATAAAAGGCATCGGATGTAGCAATTATGCCCACACTATATTCTTTTTTAAGGGCACAAGCAGCGTCTACAATTGCCCGCAAAACCGTATAGTCTGGCACAGGCGGCAATGGCTCCAGATTGTATGTCTTTAAGATACCACACAATGGGACTGCTCCATTGGGAATGATTATTCTGCCGGGGGAGATGTTTTTTTGGACTGCACCGCACGTGCCAATACGGATAACGGTTTTCACCCCAAGCATCTTCATTTCTTCAAGGATAATGCCAGCTGAAGGGCAGCCCATTCCAGTAGTTATGACAGAGACAGGAATGCCGTTATGCTCCCCTGTATAAGACAGGAGTCCCCTGAAATCATTAACCAATCGGGCATTTTTGAGATATTTTTCAGCAACCATTTTTGCTCGGCCAGGGTCACCAGGAAGCAGGGCATATGGGGCAAGATCAATTGGCTGACATTTAAGGTGATGAGGTTTCAATTGTTCTACCATGTTTCGCATTCCTCCCCAAGGTGGCAGGTATCATTGAATAGTGTCAAACAGGCTCTGTCACCCCAACAGTCTAATATACTTACAGATGCGTTTTTCAGAGCCACAAACCATATCCGATTCAGGTTCATTTCCAATAGGTGGGCAATATAGATACTAATCACCCCACCATGAGCCACAACCATTATTTTCTCGCCTTTTTCACCCTTTTCACCCTTTTCACCCTTCTCACCCTTCTCACCCTTCTCACCTTTCTCACCCTTTTCGTCCTTTTCGTCCTTTTCATGCCTTTTTACAATCTTGTCCATAGCAGAGACAACCCTATCTCGAAACTCAATCACTGTTTCTCCACCCGGCACAGATACGCTTAATGGCTCAGAATACCACAACTTCAGCATTTCTGGATATTCTTGCTGTAATTGACTGAAATGCTTTCCCTCCCATTCTCCAAGTTCTATTTCTCTAAGATCATGGCAGATATTGATAGGCAGGTCATGTGTGTTGGTGATAATCTTAGCCGTAGAATGGGCACGGGCAAGTGGGCTGCTATAAACAGCATTAATCGTATGTTTCTGATTAAGCTTAGCCGCAAGCAGCTCAGCCTGCTTTTTACCGCGATTACTCAAGTCAGGATTGCTTGTTCCCTGAACCTTCCCCTCTTCATTCCAGACAGACTCTCCATGTCGTATGAGGATTAATTGCATATCGTTACACTACCTTTGACAAGATGGTTCAGGTTGAACCAGTTTTGCAATAATATATCCTCCCAATGCCCCCAATCCAATCATAATTAATGTTCGCATGTTTTCATCTAAATTGCGTATTTTAGGGTCATCTTGCAATAAATCAGATAATTCATAGGTTTCAGGTATTGTTATGGTACGGCGTTTTACTTTTTCAAGTAAATCTTTTTTTCTTTCCTCTGCTATCTGAAAACTCTCTGAAGACATTGTATTTGTTTCCGTTTTGGATATTTCTTGCATTGTCGATAACATTTTACACATCCTCCTTATAATTACTTAACTACCTTATTTTTTCATTTCGAGACTATATAATCGACCTTCCATCATCCAATTTCTCTCTTTGATTGTTTCGACTATATTTTTCAGGTTTTCAACTTCCTTTATTTTTTCCTCAAGCATTACCAATCTTTCTCTAATAGGTGGTGTAGACTCTATTTCTTTCTCTATACCTTTGAACTGTCTGGCGACCCATACAACTATGCTCAGTATGGTTATTATTCCTATTATGATTGTTGCTGCATTAGCCATTAAAAGATCCATCCATCTCTCCTTATTGACATTAACTGGTCGGGGCGACTGGATTCGAACCAGCGGCCTCATCGTCCCGAACGATGCGCGCTACCAAACTGCGCTACGCCCCGATTATTTCATTCATTCCATCCATACTTTCCGATTAAGGGGACAAAAACACATCCGCCCTCATATGAGGTAATAAATTCATCCCCTTTTTTATCAATAACAGTCAATGTCTGGATATACCTATCTCCCTTAGGGATAACAAGACGGCCGCCATCGGCTAATTGAGATAACAATGCCTTTGGGACATCAGGTGGTGAGCCAGCGGTAACTATAATTCGATCAAATGGGGCATACTGCGACAAACCATAGCTTCCATCGCTAACAATAAGAATAATATTCCTATACCTCAGCTTATGGAGCAATATATCCTCAGCCCGTTCGCTTAGCTTCTTGATTCGTTCAACAGAATAAACCTTTTCAACCAGCCCTGATAGGATAGCAGCCTGATACCCTGAGCCAGTACCAATCTCCATGACTCGTTCTGTACCGCTTAACTGTAAAATCTGAGTCATAAGAGCAACCATATATGGCTGGGATATTGTCTGTCCAAGTCCAATAGGCAAAGGATGATCACCATACGCCCTGTCCTGAAAAGCATCCTCTACAAACACATGCCTGGGCACCCTTAAAAAAGCATCCAGTACCTTTTGGTCAGTAATCCCCTTTCTCCCTAACTCAAGAACCATTTGTTTTCTTTCAGAATCAAATCTTGTTTTTCCTATATCTTTCATGATTGGTTTTATTATACACTATAACTTAAGGTTTGTCTATAATTTTTTTCAAGATTGTCCCACGCTTAATGCTCAAGCTGAAAGATACGAGGGACAAGAGTGGACAAGAGTGGACAAGAGTGGACAAAAAAAGTTAGTAGCGTAATCTTGCTGAGATCTGATGACTTGCTTTTGGAGAATTAAGGGATACGCCATAATCTATCTGCCACTGGCTTACGATTATTCCTGCTCCAAGGGCAATATCCCCATCGTTTGTGCCCATTCTCCAGAAGAGTTTCTGGTTGACAAACATCTCTGTTCCAAATCTAACCTTAAGTGATTCCCCTTCTGGATGGTCTGCATCAGCAGAAAGGATGATATTACTCAATTCTATCCCTTTCCCAAGGTTTATCTTTTTATCCATAAGAACACCAAAGCCAAGGTTAAATCCTGAGGCAGGATTCTCAGAAGCTATTTTTGTTCTTAAAGGATTTCGCAGGATCATCCCTATCTTAATCTCTTTTGTGCCAGGGAGTATCTCCTTTGGCTTTAACAGAAGACCAATATCAATGGCTGCCCCTCTGGATGTATTATTAATCTCTCCTGTTTTTAAGAGCTTGAGGTTTGCTCCAACAAGGAGTCCAAATGGCATGGACTCAAAGCCTCCATTCATCTTCTTTCCCCAGCCAATGCTGATAGTAGTTTCCTCCATCCCTTTTCTTTTAGGGATATTATCCTTAACCTCTACAATATCCTCTTGCAGGCAAAACAATCCCCATGTCCCACCGGCAAGGGATGTTGATGGCTGAACCAGACCAAAGAAGTTAATGCCGCCCTCATTGTACCTGCGGCCATACAAATAGACAAGTTCTACATTTTTTAGTTCATCCAGTCCAGCGGGATTCCAATAAGCAGTGGAAGCATCATCGCTAATACCGACAAATGCCCCGCCCATGCCTGTTTGCCTGGCACCAATCTCAGTATCAAGAAAATTTGCCGCAGAGATAGAAGGAAGTAACACAAATAATATTCCCAAGAGATATCCATTCTTTATCTTCATATTCACAATAACCCCCCTTATGCCTCAAGGTAAAACTTTGCATAAGTGTATCATAATTATTTCTTGTTTGCAAGCATTTTTTCTCCTTTTTCGCCTTTTTCTCCTTTTTCGCCTTTTTAATAATTTAATAACCTGACCATCTGGATAATTACCCCAATAACAACCAACTCAAGGGAGCTGATAAAGCAGACAACCAATGCCTGGTTAATAAGACTTGATGTAACCTCTCTTCTTTGTTCACCCATAAATGGTCTTTGATGAAGATTTCCGTGGTACCATGCATCCCCGCCCAATCTTATTCCTAATGCACCAGCCATAGCTGCCTCTGGGATACCGCTATTGGGTGAGGCATGTTTTTTGTGGTCACGGAACATAATCTTGAAAGAGGAAGAAAAACTATTACCCAAAAGAGGCGAGAGAGGCGAGAGAAAGGATGCGACAGGGATCAAAAAACCACAGATTCGAGCTGGGATAAAATTTGCTGCATCATCCAATCGTGCAGAAAACCATCCAAAATTTATATACCTTTCATTTTTATAACCAACCATAGAGTCGAGTGTATTTATTGCCCGATAGGCAATGGCAAGTACAGGTCCACCAAGTATTAGATAAAATAAAGGGGCAATAACCCCATCATTGGTACTTTCGGCTACACTTTCTATTGTTGCTATAATAATCTCATCCTTTTGCAGATGTTGTGTGTCTCTGCCTACAATCATAGAGAGCCTGTTTCTGGCACCATCTATTGAACCCATCTCTAACTCTCTTAAAACAGCCCTTGCCTTAACCCACAGGTCTCTTATGGCAAAGGTGGTAGAGGCTGTATATATCCATACCAATGCCCAAAGCAACGGATGAATCTTTTTAAAAACCTCTATGAATAGATATGCCAGAAGAGTACTTGTGCCAATAACTGTCAGCCCCAGGGCTATTCCCTTTAGTCGCATAAACCAGTCGATGTCTTTGCCTGAGAATTCTTCTTTACCAAGCATGCCCGGACACTTATTCCATCTTTTATCCAGGAATCCTATTAATCTGCCCATCCATCTTACAGGATGCGGCAGCCATTCAGGATCCCCTATGATCAAGTCAGCAATATATGCACAGATTAGCAATGCTGCAATTTCACACATTCCTGCCTACCCCCTCTTTGGAGTACAAACGTATTAAGTTGACTATGCCAAGCATGTTTATATCACCATATTGCTTATTCTTTGTGTTCTCTGTGTTCTCTGTGGTTAAAATGAGAATTGTTGTCCATCACTCGTGGGCACTGGCAAATTTCAATCTCCTAAAAACTTCCCTTTTGCACATATATAAACGCCTCAACTTGTTGAGGAACTTTACTCGTAACCGTTCAGGGTGTAATGAAGGAAAAAGGGGAAATAATGGAAAATTTAGAAATTTATTTTAATCCTGAAATCGGCAAGTGCCTACAATCTAAAATGCCTAAGGCAAACAATAGGTT
>JASEHA010000060.1 GCA_030018795.1 bacterium | reverse complement strand
TCTGTGGCTTTTTCAAACAATTTTCGTGAATTTCGTGGATAATGCGATAAAACTGATAGCTATTTTCAACCGCACAGGTCGCATTTTTTCTGTGTACTCTGTGTTCTTTGTGTGCTCTGTGGTTAAAAATTTCATAATTAGAATTGCATGCTGTTACTTCTGCATTTCTGCTGCCTGCTTGTGGCTTACAATGCTCAAGATAGAAGCTTGAGTTATATCTTGCATCCTATACCCCTGAAAGCTTCTCCTTCTCAAGAATTCAGCTTCAATTGCGGACAGTATTGATACCTTTGGTTTTTTCCAACAAGGGGCAACAAGCAATTTATCATCAAGCACCTCGCCAAAAAGCCGCTGAACTGTAATCTCTGGAGAAAGATATTCAAGCATATCACATAATAGTGGGATGTATTCCTCAATAGTAAATACCTTAACCATTTCCTGATAAAACTCATCAGCCAATGGAGTGTTCTTTATCACATGAAGGTGATGAATCTTGATCCCGTGTATTCCCATTCTTGAAAGTGTTTTTATGGTCGCTATCATATCATCCCTTGTCTCGCCCGGCAGCCCAAGGATAATATGAACACAGATAAATATATTCCTGCCAATTGTTCTGCTCACTGCATCCTCAAATTGGGCAAAGGTATGTCCCCTGTTTATCCTCTTCAAGGTATGATCATGAACAGATTGAAGCCCATATTCAAGCCAGACATGCCAATTTTTTGCATATTCCTCAATAAGTGAAAGGGTATCATTGCCCACACAATCTGGTCTGGTGCCAAGACAAAGTCCAACCACATCTCTGTTCTGAAGGGCATCATCATACAACAATCTTAATCTCTCAGGTGTTTCATAGGTATTGGTATAAGGTTGGAAATAGACCAGAAATTTCCCCTTTCGTTTAGATTTTTGTATTAATCCCTGAATCTGCTCCTGAACACTTATGGGAGTACGAGAGGTATCGTCTTTGCCAGAAACAGCCGGGCTAAAGCCAGGGTTATAACAATAGCTGCACCCGCCATAACCAACCCTTCCATCACGATTGGGACAGGTGAACCCAGCATCTACTGGAAGCTTGTATACCGGAAAATCAAATCTTTGAGACAGAAATTGCTTGAATGAAAAGTAGGGTTTGTTTCTAAAATGCAACGGTATGCTCACAAAGATCTAACCTCCACCAGCTCTGCCTTTAACCAGCCTGCATTGGTTTGACATTCTATCTTTATTGGCAGTTGTTTCCTGTCATTTGTAAACCAGATAACTACATCTCCCGAAGAGCTGACAACCTTTAAGGCATTAAAAACACCGTATGAGACATGAATCTTTTTTTGCTCTTCCACCATCACGGTTATCTCCTCAACATTGTCCTCTTTAAGAAGAGCAAAGGAAAATGAATTATTTAACCTCAATTCTGTTGTTCGCAGGTAATAAATCAGGGCAGGAATATTTATTGTCCTGGACCGTAGGCTCAATGGGCAGCACCTCTTGTCTAAAGCAGAGGGACTATCTGTCCTGTCTGTCTGTCCCTGCTTGATTTTCCCAATAATGGTTATGGTGCCAAGATGATTTCTCTGGTCAAGTTCAGCAGTCCAGTGTTTGATATATTTGCCTTCTTGGATCTGATTCTTGATGTATATTGGCAGAGAATCCTTTATAGAAATATGTGTTTCAATCTTATTGTGCAACTTATATATCCCTGAAGCAAACGGCGATGTTTTTGTTTCAGAGATTAATTGCATGGTTTGTGACCCGGGCAATAAACGCATCTTCATGGTTTGTTCCCCTATCTTCATCCCAAACATCTCTACTGAAAAAGATAGTATTTCCTGCCTATTAAATGAAAGCTCCGCAGCAAATCCATGACTGCGGCAGCCAATTACCATGATTATTATCAACACAGACATCCATTTACCACAGAAGCGACTCATTATACCTACCTCCCCATAGCCAATCTTGAAATAAGATACCTTGTCAAATCTGCCTCAATCATTTGAGCTTGAGTTTTTTTGATATCATACGGAACCTTTTTTATGGTTATAGTCCTTGCATCAAGGTCAAGTATCCCAAAGGATGCACGATTGTCACCATCTCGTGGCTGGCCAACACTTCCAATAGTAATAATATTTTGCGTATCATCTGGCAGACAGAGCACATCTTTATCGATAAGCTTTAAATTTTGAATAGGAGATGATACTTTTGCTGATTGTCCCAGCTTTCTAAAAAATATATTCGAATAATGGGTATGTCCTGCCAGTAAAAGTTTTCTGTGATTCATAATATCAAAGCTTTTTTTGCTATAGCACCTGTCATAATATATTCATCTGTAAAGTTATAGAGACTGCCATGAACAAGAATGAAATCCTTTTGCGATACAACCTCTGGCAGATGAGAAAGGTAGTTTTTGTTTTCTGCAGTAAGATTGGCTTCTGTCCAGAGAATCGCCTCCTTAGCATGTGAACTAAACCAATCAATATCCTTCCAGTCAATAGCAGCAAGGTCATGATTGCCAGCAAGTATCAGCCCATCAATTTCCTGTATTCTTTCCACGCACTCGTTTGGGTTTGGTCCATAACCAACAATATCCCCCAGACAAATTATTTTATCTACTTTTTCTATATCTATAGCCTTTAAGACAGACTCAAGTGCTTCAAGATTGCTATGAATATCAGCTATTATCCCATACCTCATAATCCCAATATCCCTTTTATAAATTTGACGATAGAAACATCATTTTTATCAAATGGTTCCTCGGTTTTCTTATGTATTCCCTTGCCCATAGCAATTACCTCTTGCCCTGCTTGTGATGCTTGAGTTGTCAGAATATCTCTGGCTATTCTATAGGCATATTGTCCTTCTTCAGAGATAGTTACCCTATCCTTACCATATTTTTCGGCAATAGTTCCAACCTGTTCTTTATGCTTTCTGACTCGAATATTCTCTTGTTCTTCTCCTGGTCTTGTCCTTTCCCTTTCCATCTGCTGCTGTTCGTCTTCATTGGTTACCTCTTGAGGTCTGAGCAGATTATTTGTGTTAAGAATATCCATTGTTTGCTACTCCTCTTAAAAAGGGCACCAGTGCACCAGTCACCAGTCACTAGTACCTCATGACAATTAAAATTATGGGTTATGAGTAGGGTGGGCATTGCCCACCCTACCCTGAAGATTAAGGGTCACGAGGTACTAGGGCACCAGTCACCAAAGTATTAGTCAAATTCTTTACTGGTGTTCTGGTACACTAGTGCTTGGTGCTATGTTGCTATCTGCTTGTTGAGCCCCATCATCTGTTGTCTGTATGTTCCCAATCTCAACAGGCACTTGCTCCTTTACCTCATCTGTATTCCTAATCTCAGCAGACACCTGGTTTTTTATCTCATCCGTAGCCTTTTTGATCTCTCTGAGCCCTCGTCCAAGCACCCTGCCAATCTCAGGCAATTTATTTGGACCAATAACAATTAAGGCAATTATCATAATAACAATAAGCTCTTGCGTGCCTATCCCAAACATTTTTCGTCTCCTATGGTACAGATTTACCACAAAGCACACAAAGGATACACAAAGCTCACTAAGAAAGAATCTTTGTGCCCTTTGTGCTTTTTGTGCTTTTTGTGCACTTTGTGGTTAGTCTGAAAGTGGATAATACGATAAAACTGTAACATATTTCAGCCACACAGGTAGGTAAAGGTATCAAAACGATAACTCCCCTGCCTTTTTCTTCAACCCTTTAGTCTGCTGATTGATAATCTCTCTCACCTGTTTATCATCTGGAATATCATTAGTTAAGGGAATGAGGTGATTCTTTATCCTTTTTGTTTTCATGTCAATGCAAAAGACGCCCACGTATTGCCCCTTTGCCCCTGGCTGAAGGAGAATCGTTTCATTTATCTTCAATGGTGTTCTTAGTAATACATTAGAATGCCCGCCAATAATAACATCTATCCCTTTAACCCTTCTGGCTATCTCCTTGCTTGCATCATGATTCATGTGGGAAAGCACAACAATCAAATCTATATCATTTCCTCTTTTCAGCCTTTTCAGCCTTTTCAGCCTTTTCAGCCTGTCAACGAGTGGATTCAATTGTTTAACCGCATCATGAACATCCAGCCCCTGTATCTTATGAGCAAATGCCTCTTCAGAGACAACCCCGATTACAGCTATTTTGCAGCCCTTCAATCTCTTGATAATATAAGGTTCAGTTATTGAAAGGCATGAATTTTCTGTACAAAAACTTAAGGTTGAAGAAATAAATGGTAATCTCTTCCTTTCTACCTCTTGTCTGATAAAATCACATCCAAAGACAAACTCCTGATCTCCCAGCGTAACAGCGTCATAGCCTATCAATTCCATAGCCTTAAGGCAGAATATTGCCTGCTCCTTTTGCGAAGAAGGATGGAATATATCCCCTGTATCAACAACCAATATGTCCTTTTTTTCTTTTCGTATTCTTTTAATACAGCTAACCCTTCGTGCCAGACCACCAAATGGGCGTGTCGGGCAGTTGCACGATTCAAGGTGTCCATCGGTATTGCCAGTATAAACAATGGTCAGGCTGCTTGCTGCATCCATTGGGCAGGTATTTTCTGCCACTTCTGCCAGCCACATCTCCAATTTGCCCTGCAGTCCCTTTAACAGGGCATCATCTGCCTTAGTTACAGCCATTCTGACCTTATTATTTTTATCCACAACTATAAGTCTGGGGATACTATTGGCACTAACGGCTCCATACAGCTTACCTGCCTTGCTTCCATAAGGGTCAAGGAGTACAGGTATTTCTATCTTATATTTTTTTATAAATTCATTCAGCCTGGCATTATCAGCATCAATACTAATCAAACGCAGGACTATTCCCTCATCCTGATACCTTCGATACAGCAGCTGAAGGGTTCCTATCTCTTGCCAGCATGACTTAGAATCTACACTGAAAAAGCTAAAAGCAACAATATTCCGCTCACTTGAAGATATTGGACTTTGCTCCCTGCCCCCTGTCTCCTGTCTTTCATCCCCCTGGAGTATTTTTAGGGTTACATCCTTTCCTGAAATAGACTCAAGACAAAAATTCTTTGCCTCTTCCCCTACCTTTTTCTCGCCTTTCTCGCCTACCCATGCCTGAGCAAGGTTGATATGTAATATACTGATAGCAACGAGAAATAATATTTTCTTCTTCATATTAAACATAACTATACCACATATCATTTTTCTTGTCAATTAAAGTTTTTTGAGCTTTGTCCAATGTGGATTGAAATTTTACTTGACAGTTAGCAAATTTTGTAGTAATCTTATGTAATTACTCGAAGTGGATAGGATGTAGAAAGATAGGTGGATAGGATAAAGGCTGTTAGGTAAGAGTGAGTCAGAACCTAATAGCCTGCAGTCTTCAGCCTAACCAATTCGGGTTACATACCTTAAGCACAAGGAGGATTAAGATGTATCAACCAAACATGATCCGAAATGTAGCTATGATCTCGCATGGCGGGGCAGGGAAAACGACGATGACAGAAGCCATGCTATTTAATGCAAAGGCAGTGGACAGGCTGGGCAGGGTTGATAGTGGAAACTCTACTATGGATTATGAACCTGATGAGATAAAAAGAAAAATATCTGTCAATGTTAGCCTTGGCTATGGCGAGTGGAAAAAGGTTAAGGTAAATATGCTAGATACCCCTGGTTACACAGATTTTGTCGGAGAGGTCAAAAAATCCTTGCGAGTTGTAGAGGGGTGTGTGGTTGTGCTTGATGCTACAGCAGGTGTGGAGATAGGCACAGAATTGGTCTGGCAATATGCTGATGAAAGAAATCTGGCAAGGTGTATTTTTATTAATAAGATGGAAAAAGAGCACGCAGATTTCTATAAGGCTGTAGAATCTATAGCTACACTGGAATCATCAGCAAATATTATTCCCTTGCAGCTTCCCCTTGGGACAGGGAATAAATTTTTAGGGGTAGTTGATCTGATCAGGATGAAGGCATATGAATATAAGGATGGCAAGGCACAGGAAAGACCCATGCCTCAGGAGATTTCAGACAGGATAGAAAAGTATCGGGAAAAATTAATGGATGCAGCAGCAGAAAGTGATGATGCCTTAACCGAAAAATACTTAGAAACACTGGAATTGTCTGAGGAAGAGATTATCTCTGGGCTAAATAAGAGCATTAAGAATGGAGCAATTATACCCATTCTTTGCGGTTCAGCCTATAACAATATTGGTGTAGACAAACTCCTTGATCTGTTAGTTGAATCCTTCCCCTCTCCAGCAGATGTGGGTATGGTTTGCGGGATAAATCCTGATGAAACAAGGAATGCTTCTCTTGATGACCCCTTCTCTGGATTGGCATTTAAGATAATCTCTGATTCACATATAGGTGAACTGGTCTTTTTCAGGGCATATTCTGGCAGTCTGACTAATGGTGTGGATGTACTTAATACAACTACCGGGCATAAAGAGAGGATAGGGCATCTATGCCTGATGATAGGTAAACATAAGAGCGATATTGAAAGGATAGGTGCTGGTGATATAGGTGCAATTGTCAAGATTAAAGGGGTTAAGATAAATGATACCCTGTGTGCACCATCTAGTCCAATTACCCTCACCAACATAGATTTCCCGCAACCATCTATCTCCATTGCTGTAAAACCAAAAACAAAGGCAGATCAAGAAAAAATGGGGCTTGGTCTCCATAAGATTGCTGAGGAAGACCCCACCTTTAATATGTGTCTTGACCATGAACTGACACAAACCATCATCTCTGGGGTAGGAGAGACCCATTTAGATGTGGTTGTGGATCGGCTGACCAGAAGGTTTGGAACAGAGGTAGAGATGGAAAAGCCAAGGGTTCCATATCGGGAAACTATCAAAAAGCCTGGGCAGGGTAATTATAAGCACAAGAAACAATCAGGGGGCAGGGGGCAATATGGCGAGGCATTTCTGAAGATTGAACCGCTGACTACTGGTGAACGATTTGAGTTTGTCTCTGATATATTTGGTGGTGCTATCCCGGCAAAATATGTTCCTCCTGTAGAAAAGGGTATAAAGGATACCATGGATAAGGGTATCCTTGCTGGTTGTCACATCATTAATATTAAAGCAATACTGTATGATGGCTCATTCCATGATGTGGATTCCTCTGATTTAGCCTTTCAGATTGCAGGTGCTTATGCCTTCAGAAAAGCATTTGAGGATGCCAGTCCAGTACTGTTAGAGCCTATTGTCGAGGTAGAGTGTCTTGCCCCAGAGACAAATATGGGCGAGGTGATTGGAGACCTTAATGTGCGACGAGGAAGGATTTTGGGTGTAGAGCCTCAAGGAAAGAATGAGCTGGTAAAGGCAAACGTTCCCCAGGCAGAGATGTATAAATATGCTACATCTCTGCGATCTATTACCCGCGGCCGCGGTAGCTTCAAGATGAAATTTTCTCATTATGAAGAGGTACCTCATCCAATTGCAGAAAAGATAATTGCTGAGGCTAAGGTGGCTAAAGAAGAAGAGCATCATGCGTAGGTTGTATTGGTGGTAGGTCAAGCTTCCAGCTTGACTATTGTAAACTACAAACAGCACAAGCAAGGATGCTTGTGTTACAATAAGGAGGTAGTATTTTATGTCCGGTCATTCAAAATGGGCAACCATTAAACACAAAAAGGGTGCACTTGATGCCCAGCGAGGAAAGCTCTTTTCCAGGATAATAAAGGAGATAACCATTGCTGCTCGTGATAACGGCAACCCTGAGATGAATCCCAGACTGCGTACGGTTATCGATAGTGCTAAGGAAGTCAATATGCCCTCAGATAATATCAAACGGGCTATCCAGAGGGGGACAGGAGAGCTTCCGGGCATAACTGTTGAGGAAATCAATTACGAGGGGTATGGCCCTGGCGGGATTGCTGTTCTGGTTGAAACCATGACAGATAACAGAAACAGGATTACTGCTGAGGTAAGAAAGATCTTCTCAAGGAGTGGGGGAAGCCTTGGTGAGGCAGGATGTGTCTCATGGATGTTTTCTAAAAAAGGGTGTATTGGCATAAAAAAGGATGTTATTGATGAGGATAAACTTTTTGAAATAGTCATGGAAGCAGGGGCAGATGATGTTAAAGCAGACGATGCTGAGGTGTATGAAATTATAACAAATCCAGGGGATTTCATAGAAATAAAGGAATCCTTGAAAAAGCAGAAAATTCCTATAGAATATGATGAGTTATCCATGATTCCTCAATCCTATATCAAGATTGAAAAGGATCTGGCAAAACAGGTTCTTGCCTTGATTGAAAATCTTGAGGAAAATGATGATGTTTCTGCGGTTTATGCTAATTTCGATATCCCTGATGATATCATGGCTGAGTTGCAGGCATAAACATGAGAATATTGGGGATAGATCCTGGCATAGAAACAACCGGATATGGCATAGTCGAGGATGAGGCAGCGCCTGTCAAAGGTGCTGCCTCATCAAATAATCAGGACTTAAAGATGATTGATTACGGCTGCATAATCACAAGCAGGCAATTGTCTCTGGCACAAAGACTTGTTGTGATTCGGCAAAACCTGACTGCTATTATTTCCCAGTATCAGCCAGATACAGCCTCTATAGAAGAAATATTCTTTAGCAAAAATGTGAAGACCGCTACCAGCGTGGGACATGCACGAGGGGTAATATTATTGACCATGGCTGAGGCAGGGCTGAATGTGTTTGAATATACACCCCTTCAGGTCAAACATACTGTCTGCGGAGCAGGTCACGCCGATAAAGCACAAATTCAGAAGGCAGTAAAGCTTTTTTTGCGATTGGATCATGTTCCAAAACCTGACGATGCCGCAGATGCCCTGGCCATAGCCATCTGTCATATCCAGAGGGATAAGATGTGCAGATTGGTGGAGAAGGCGGAGAAGGCGAAAAAGGCGAAAAAAATGTAGTGAGTACCTTCAGATGTGTTCTGTGCTGCAACAAAAGCCGTGGTATGCTTATCACTGGCATAATTTTACGATTTTTCGGGATGGTGCTCTCCTGTAAACGTGAGAGTAAGATAGCGTTGGAAGGAGGTCACAAAACATGCAGTTAAAAGAAAATTTGGGAAAAAAATTTGTAGTTACCTGTGAATTAGGGGGAACACAAGGGACAGATGTAGAGAAGTCATTAGAGGAGGCAAAGAGCTTGAGCAGGGCTGATGGGATAAACCTGATTGACTGTGCTATGGCAAGATTGAGGATAAACACCTTTGCCCTGGCACAATATCTCCAAAAGGAATCAGGTGTATGCTGCATTCCGCATCTGACTCGAAGGGATAGGAGTATCCTGGCATTGCAGGCAGACCTATTAGGTGCTCATTGCCTGGGGATAAGGTATATTCTGGCTACTACCGGGGACCCTCCTCAACATGGACAATACAAAGATTCTGCTGCTGTCTATAACTTAAGCACAACCGGACTGATTAAATTAATCAACAACATGAACAATGGTCTGGATTATAATAACGAAGCGATAAAAGGCAAAACTGAATTCTTTATATCAGCCACAGCTACACCGGCTGCTAAAAATCTGGATAAGGAGATTGAGCTTGTTAAAGCCAAAATAGATGCTGGTGCCAATTTTTTGCAAACCCAACCTGTTTATTC
>JASEHA010000005.1 GCA_030018795.1 bacterium | reverse complement strand
CTTCGTTTCACCCATCTATTTTTGACTGAAAGAATCGTAGGTTAAAAAACTTGAACATCGAGTAAGAGCATATGAAGCTGATTAAAGCAAAGGAGAAGAGCATGAATGGGAAACAGGCTATCTTTTGTTATCTATTTATAATCTGTTGTGTTGCCAGCAGTTCTGCTCAAGACAGCAGGTCTGTGCTGGATAAATTTACTCTTATGAATGACTTGCAGAAAGAGACAACAGAGATGCTGCCAAGTAGCTATATGATGGTCATTAATTATAATGACCTTACCCCGGATATTGTCCTTAAATTAGAAAATTTAGATACATGGTTGCTTAAAAAAAACGGCTCTCTGAATAGGGCAATTCGTGAAAAAACAAGGCTTGTTACGGATCTAAAACAGGCAATTAGAGAGGTAGAACAGTTTTTGTCTGAAAAGGGTATATTGGAAATGGCAGAGCGAACAGAAAAAACTGATGCAAGGGATTATTTTGAAGCAGAACTATTTTTGAAAGAGGATGAAAAAGGAAGAAAAAATAAGGAAAAGGCAGGGATTAACTATTGTCTTGGAAACATTAAATTTATCCAGATGGCATTTAAGCAGGCTGAGATCAGCTACAAAAAGGCAAATCAGTTTGACCCGGATAATCCTTACTATTTATATATGCTTGGGAGAATAAACGAATTGCTTGGAGATTATCGTCAGGCAGTTCAATGTTTTGATAAGGTTATGTCTATCCATTCCATGAGCTTTTCTAAAAACCATCCATGTATTGCACAGGATTTAAGAAATCTGGGAATTGCATATGACAGCCTGTCTCAGAGGAGTTATCTCAAAAAAGCTGTTAAATACTTTGAACAAAGCATGGCTATAACCTATAACCTTTCAGATGCAGACCATCTTAATGTTGCCAATAATCTAAACAATCTGGCCATATCCTGTTTTTCTCTTGGTGAATACGAAAAAGCAATCTTTTACTATCAACAAGCACTTTCTGTATTTCGAGGCATTCTAAGCGAAAATGATTCACATATTACCTGTATCTTGAATAACACTGCCTTATCCCTGTGCTCCCTTGAAAGGTATGAGGATGCGAAAAAATATTATCAGGAGGCACTGGAAATAAATATCAAGGTATGGGGAAAGGGGGGAGAAAGGGGAGAAAAACACCCTTTAGTAGGTCAGAGCATGAATAACCTTGGATTAACATGCTACCTGTTAAAAGATTATTTCTCTGCAATTGAATACTATGAACAGGGATTAACCATTATGGGTAAGAGCTTTGGACAGGATCATCCGGCTATGATTCAAACAATTAATAACTTGGGGCTTGCATGGTATGGGCTTGGAGAATACAGAAAAGCTATTGGATATTTCGAACAGGCATTATCCATTAATCGTAAGATTTTGGAAACAAACCATCCAGACATAGCCCTATCCCTGAAATATATTGGTCTATCTTTTTGCTCAACAGGAGAGATAGAAAAGGGAAAAGAATACCTGAAGAATAGTCTGAGCATCTTTCAACATACACTCGGACACAAGCATGTCTATACAAAAAGCACTAAGGAATTGCTGGAAAAATTATAGCTGTGGTTTATCCTTCCACAACATCCTCGGAAACACCTTGGTTTGCAAGCTTAGATCCATGGGTTTATCCTCATCAATTTTTGTGTCCCCATCATTATTCTTGCCATCGATAGGGTCTTCACCCCATTTGTGATCATGGTCAAAATCAATATCTCTCTGGATATTGATTTTGATACAGGCAATATCTTTTGTAGCTATGCTTGCAATAATACTGGCTGGGTTTATTGCCTGCCCTAATCTATCGTAATAGGTAAAAATGTTATATGCCCTGCCAGTCCCATTACAGGCAGGACAGGTAGCAGTTCCTTTCAGTCCTGTGCCATTACATGACAGACACAGTCTATTTGTGTTGCCTATTTCTTTCAAAATAACCTTAGATGAGAGCATTGTCCCGCTTCCTGAATCATAGACATCCTTTTTCAGCGACCATGAAGAGTATGTTCCTTTATCGGGGTAGTCAGGTGCTGCATAATAGCAAATAACCTCATCACCTGTTGTGCTAAATGTTCCTGGCGGGGTATTTGTTTCTACCTGCTGCTTATCATCCTTTATAAAATAAATCACGCTTGAGCTTATTGTCCCATGATTGAGTTTTTCAGCATATACTGTTTCCGATGTTGTTCCAATGACAATCCCATCAAGCAATAATCGAGCAGACTGAAGAGAGCTTGCTATTCCACCTGATTTATCGCCTGCTTTTCCATAGAGGGCATCGGTTGTCTCCTGACGCATGGTTAATTGAGGCTCCATAGTTATCCAGCTTTTTACTCCGCTAGAAAAAATGGCATAAACAGACAACATAATTACAGACAATCCAACAGTAGCTAATAATAACTCAATAAGGGTGAATCCAGATGATGGTTTTTTACGCATAGTGCTCATCCTATTTATAATACGACGTTGGTTTTGGGGCAATAATGGTCACCAATTGCCTTGAACTGGTCTTGCCACCTGGTTTCCCACAGGCAACAGTAACCGTGATTTGCTTATAATCATCAGGAAGCATGTCTCCAGCCCCAACCCCATCAGATGAATCATCGATAAAGGATGCATTCATGGTTATTGTCCCAATCATATCCTTATCTTTAATATTCTCACCCTGTGAAGGAAATATCATCAATCGTTGGGGGCTTGTCCCATTATTAATAGAGAGTATGCCAAACGATCGTTGTGTTACAATATCTTTTGTGGTCAGGGTTATGGTAGCGGTATTGATTCCAAATCCGCCAGAGATATTTCCAACTATTGTGCTTATACCTTCATGCTCCCAGGTAATAGTCAGGGAACCAAGGTTATATCCAGCAGCAATGTAATCATCATTTGTATGGGCAATAACCCTTACTTGAACATCTACACTTTTCTGACCTTGAGGCATTATAACCGGATTAACAACACTTAGATGGTAATGATCCATTTGAGTGCTTGTTGAAGTCGCCTGATGAATATACTCATATTTGATCCCCTTTACCTCTTCCAGTAATTCTTGTGCCCTTGCCACAGCAACGGATTCATCCCATGATTTAACTATTGTCTGGGAACTGTTCAAGAAGATGGTAGCTGTTGTCAGGGCAACAATTAATAAAAGAAGCCCAGCAATCATCAATTCAACGAGACTCATCCCTGCTTCGGTTTTATTTTGGATACACATAGTTTATTCTCCTTACAGATGGCAAGTTAGCAGAAGTAGAGACACAAATTTTTGTGTCTCTACAAAAGGATTCAAGGGGTTAAATGAACCTGAAATCGGCAAGTAAATAAGGTAGATGTATCTTAAGATTCTATCTTGGTTGTAATTAGCGATATTTCATGCTGATAAAAATACCAACATAGAATGTTGGGCTACAATCTTAACCTATTGTTTGCCTTAAGCATTTTAGATTGTAGGCACTTGCCGATTTCAGGATGAATGCTTACAGATAATTATTGTCTACTCTTTTGAATATGAGGGGTAATAAAGATAACCAATTCTGTTTTTCGATTCTCACTCATGTCTAACCTAAAAAGTCTGCCGATAAAAGGCAAATCACCAAACACTGGCACCTTACTTGTCTTGTTTGAGCCATGGTCATCTATTATTCCGCCAATAATTATAGTCTCTCCATCCTTGACCAATAACTGGGTCATGGATGACTTGGTAGAAAGGATAGGTGTTTGAAATGCCCATCCCTTAAAGCTGCTTACCTCTGGTTTTACTGTCAGGGTTACACAATTGTTGGGATTAATAAATGGGGTTACTGTAAGCTGTACCCCAACCTGACGAAAAACAACATTAGACTGAACTATCCCTGCCTGAGATGTTGTTGTTTGTTGATAAGGGATCTCTTCGCCAACGATAATATTTGCCTCTTTCCCATGGAGGGTCATAATCCTTGGAGAGGATAAGACATTTGCTTTACCCTCTGAAACCATGGCCGAGATCATTCCAGAGATATCATATCCGCGGGTTAATTTTTTGTAAAAAAACTCTCCTCTATCCCCGCCTGGCATAGTTTCTGTCATTAGGCTTGATCCACTAATCCCCTCTACCAAATCTTTTATTGACCACATAAATCCCAATTGATTTGTTTTATCCAGATAAACCTCAACAATCTTTGCCTCAATCATTACCTGTTTGGTCTCTGTATCTATATCTTTTATCAGTTGCTCAATCCGTGGGAAATTACCAACAGTATCAGAAACAATAATTGCATTGGTTCGTGCATCAGCACAAGCCTTTCCAGCAGGGGTTAGTACACCAGTTACGATAGAAACAGCATCATTAGCCATAGCGTAGTTAAGATTAACAACCCTGGTCATGGTCTCGCCAATAAGATTTTCTTTGCTGTCAACACGAATAATATTCCCTTCCTTAAGATAGACATACCCTTGAGTTTTCAAGATAATATCCATAGCTGTTTCCCATGGCACATTATCCAATCGCAAGGTTACTATCCCTTTTACCATTGCACCTGGAACAATATTTACCCCTACCTTATGAGCAATCAATCTCAAGACATCAAGCAGATCAGCATCCTTAAAGTCCATAGAAATAGTCTGTCCTTTAGCAGGAGTTTTTTCTGTTATAGTTTTAGGAACAGCTACCTTTGGTTGTGAGTCCTTTGGTTTTTTAGAGGCAACAACCGTTGATTTATTTTTTACGGTTGTTTTGGACGATTTAGATTCAATAGCCGTATCCTTTTTTGTTTCCTTTTTTTCTACAGTAGATGCAGGTTTTTCAACAACATCATATTTCTTGAGGGTAAGAAGTACTGTTTTCCCTTGAGTTGAAACGGAATATGGAACGGATTCTTTTATTTCCACAGTTATTCTGGCTACCTTTATCGGGTCAACACTTCTTTGTTGGACACTAATGCCTGTCACATATTTATCATCAGCCTTTATATCTGTCACCCTGTCTGAGGTAGCATTGAGAAAATCAAGAATGATCCGAGGTGGGTTCAGTGTTTCAAAATACTTATATTGAGGAGCTCCAGTAGTAGAGATAGCGACGATACTTCGGTCATCCTGTTCCTTGATATCAATTCCAGTAATAGCATAATCAGCATATGGATTTGCAATACTCAGTTTAAGCCCATTAGGAATCTTGTTTATAGAATATGGAACAGATTTTATCAGTCCAACGATTATTCTTGATTGACCCCCTTTTTGTTGAATTACTTGAACCCTGGTTATTCCGCCAGAAGAGACAGAGATCTCTTTTGGGGTACAAATGGTTTTTGGCAAATCAATAACTATTGCCGGAGGCTCAGTTAAGACTACAGCGTCATACTCTGTTATAGCTGCATCACCAACAAATACGATATTAACTTTATCCTGCAACCTTTCAACCTGGACATCCAGCAGATTAACCTCTGCTTTTACTGTAGACAGCAATGCAGCATAGATACATATTGCCATAAAAACCTGATATAACCTTTTCAATTTCAATCACCCCTTATATATTATATAGGACAAGGAAGCATAATTCCCCTTGTTTTTAATTCTGTCACTGCCTTTACAATCAAGCATAAAACGCACCTAAAGGTGTTTGCTACATTGGCAACACTTATTTTTGCTGCTTTACAGCCTCTTTTGCCAAACCTTCTCCAAATCCAGAGGCAAATGCCTTCATCATTTCTTGCTTTTCTGACTTTGAGAAATCTTCTTCTTCTTTCTTTGATGAAATATCTTGCTTCGTAGGAATATTTATACCCCTTATCTCTATCTTTGTATCAGCTGCATCAAGTCCTATGGTGGCTATCTTATCACATTGAGACAAGGAGATACATTTTTGATTAAGAATCCTTCCTCGTACACCCTGGATAGGATAATCTCCATAAAAGAGGATACCATGCCTTAAGATAAAGGTATCTCCACCTGTCCCACGAACCAGAGCTATAGCATCCTTTTTATCCCAGACAATACCAACCAAAATAAGCTCAGTGACATCTACATCCGGAATCTTACTACCCTTTTTTTCTTGAACCACCTGTCCACTATCAACAATCAGGGGCATAAATGGATCCCGACTATGAGTATTCTGATAGATATATTGTGGGATTATTGGTTTTTCTTTCAATGGCTCAGGTAGTATTTGTACTGGTAACACGGCCACCTCTTTAGGCTTTTGCATAGTACACCCACTACAAACAACAATTGCCATTATGCCAATCATCACCACTTTATTTATTAATTGCCACATAATTTATACTCACCTTAACGTATTGCAAGCATCTTGCTTGCGTATCTGCTCAATCTAAAAAGATTGAGTTATTCTACACTGGGCTTTATATCTGCCTTTTTCTCTATTTCCTCTACCCTTTTTTCCAAATTTTGCACCTTTTTTAGCAACTCCGTATCGTCTTTCTTGATCGTGGTCGGGGAGAACAAATATATACAACCACTTATAGTTAGTGCTATTACTAATAGAAAAGCCACCATCCCTATTCGACAATACTTCATCCTGAAATCGGCAAGTAAATAGGGTAGATGTAGCCTAAGATTCTATCTTGGTTGTAATTGCGATATTTCATGCTGATAAAAATACCAACATAGAATGTTGGGCTACAATCTTAACCTATTGTTTGCCTTAGGCATTTTAGATTGTAGGCACTTGCCGATTTCAGGTTCATGGTTCCTCCTTAAAAGCCTCTGATTACGGTTTATACACAAACGCAGTAATAACCATGTGTGCAGATATGGTTGATGCATCTTCCTTGGTTTGTGTTCGGTAATTTATCTGCACACCTGATGGTGTCAATATTCTTTCAAGATTACCAATTGCTGCAAGAAATTTTCCAAAATTATGATAGGTAGCCTGAGTTGTCAGAGTAATCGGGATCTCTTCATAAACATCCTTGCGAAATGGACCAGATGGAACAAAGGTAGAAAAAACAACATGATTCTCCTGAGCAATGGTAGTAATTGTTTTTATCAATTCAGGCATATTTATTTCTTTAGGCAGTCTTGTTTCCACATAAGAAAGCTCTTCCCTGAGCTTTCTTACCTCTGCCTTTCTTATCTCTAAGTTGGCGACAATATCCTGAATTTGTTTTAATTCATCTATTTTAGTTGCTATCTCCCTATCCAGTTCTAAAGATTTTATCTGAAGAGGCTTATACCCATAATTTATAAAAGCAAAGATAGTAAGTCCTACAAAGACAACAATTAACCCTATAGCTTTTAATTCTTCCTGTGAAAACTTCATTCATTTTCTCCAGATAGAGTCGCCTCAATTTAGGCGTTTCTACCTTTGTCTTAAATATTATGTGTACAGCTAAGTTGAAAACTTCTTGCCGGATACTTGTCAATCATAATATTATTAATATTGGCAATAGTAATATTAGTAAACACCTGTGATTCCATAAGCTTAAGCATATAATTTGCAACAGAAAAATTATCCATTGCCTTGCCGGTTATTTGCAGATCCTTGCCAGAAGGGTTGGTCAAGCTTTCAAGCCAGACACCTTGAGCCAGACAATTAGTCATATGATCAAAAAGTTTTGCCCAAATAAATCTATCCTTATCTAATTGAGTGATAATAGCAATCCTTTTTCTAAGCTCTTCGATCTCTACCTCAATAGCTTTAATCTCTGTTAGATAAGGCTGTAATTTAACAATATCAGCCTTTAATCCCTCTAATTTCTCTTCCTTTTTCTTAACCTCAAGCAGCTGGTTGCTCCAGAGGAACCCAATCAAAATCACAAAGGCAGACAATATCACTATGACTAAAATATTTCTCCACTGTATCTTCTTCTTTGCTAAGAGAACTGGAGGCATCAGGTTTATATTAGTCATTACTTTAGCCCCCTTAAAGCTAATCCTACAGCTACAGTAAATGCAGAACCATATTTTTTAATAACATTTACATTAACCTTTGGAGATATCTTTATATTGGCAAATGGATCAGCAATAACTACCGGAATACCAAGACCGGCTGCCAAAAACTCATCTAAATTTTTTAACCTTGCTGTTCCTCCACTCAAGAGTACTTTATCAATATTTTTACGATATACAGGCAATTGAGTATAATAATAAGCAAATGACCGTTCTAATTCATCCAAAAGCCTTGCCCCTACAGATTCAATGGCATAAGAGATATGAGATATTCGTTCAGAATATGTGCCTGCGGATAAATCTTCACTATGAACAATTATTCCTTCAGCCTCTTTTATCTGCTCTGCTTCTAAAAAATTTACCCCCAGCTCTCTTTTTATTGTCTCTGTAAAATCATTGCCACCAACTAAGATATCTCGATTAAAGCAGGAACATTTATTTTCTACTACATTAATATTTGTCATCCTTGCCCCAATATCTACTAAAGCCACCACCTCTTCTTCCTTTCCATCTGATACCAGAGCATCCTCTACGGAAAAGGTATCTACGTTAATATGAAGGGATTCTAATCCAGATCGCTGCAATATCTCCATATGATCATAGATAAGCTCTTCCTTAGCCGCTACCAACAGAACAAGTATCATCCTCTCATCTTTTTCAATCATTTCTTTTATTATTTGAAAATCAATAATCACATGTTCAATATCAAAGGGAATATGTTCCTCAGCCTCAAATCTAATAACATCCCGCAGCTCTGTTGCACTCATGTGCGGCAACTTAACATATCTTACTACCACAGAATTCCCGGAAACAGCGGTGCGAATCTTTTTAGCATCAATGCCATTATTATAAAGCATTGTTTTAATAGCCTTTACTGTCAATTCATGCTTTGCTCCAACCGCATCCTCATCTAATGGTTCTGGAGCAATCTTTTCTAACCCGATTCCGGTTAAAACAACATTGTTGCCTACTTTTTTTAACCGGACAACTTTAACAGCATCACTGCTAATGTCTAAACCAATAGAACCTTTTCCGCCACCAAACAACATCCCATGCCTCCAATAATAATAGACAAATTTATAATATTAAAAATATTATCATACATGTTAACATTTGTCAAGCATAAATTACAATAAAAGCATTCATGCTTCCGCATTTTCTCCCACAAAGATGCATCCATAGTCATAATTTATTTATGTTGCAATATCCTGGTTGCAATAAGGATATCAACTGCCCGCTGCAATTGTGGATCACATTTCAGGTCACAAACTATTTCTTTGTCCACATTAAGCCTGCCTATTTCAATATTTACTGCCCTTCTAATGATCAGCCCGCTTAATTCAATTCCGCCTTTAGCCAGAGACCCTTGCAGGGTTTTAATATCTTCATCTGTATATGCTGGATGTCCTTTGGCAAACTCTTTTAAGTATGGGCTATCCTCTAACTTCAGCCACATCTCCTGATCCTTGGATGTAATTTCAGGCATCTCCACAATCACATCAGGAACAATCCCTTTCCCATGGATACAGACACCTGAAGGGGTAAAATACTTGGCTGTAGTCAGGGCAATCCCAGAGCCGTCAGGCAATGGGAGCAATGTCTGGACAGATCCCTTGCCATAGCTCTTTACACCAAGAAGCAAACCCCGTTTATTATCCTTAATAGCCCCAGCCAATATCTCTGAGGCACTGGCACTGCCCTCATTTAAGAGGACAATAATCTGATTATCTAAATACAACCCCTTTCCAGTAGTTCGAAACTCTCTATTCATCTCTTGCTGTCTTCCGGCAATAGAAACAATTAAAGAATTTTTTGCAAGGAGATTATTGGCAACATCTATGGCTGATTCCAACAAACCACCAGGATCATTCCTTAAGTCTATAATAAGATTTTTCATTCCTTTCTTTTCCAATTTTACTAAGGCATCCTCAAACTCTTTGGGTGTCTTTTGGGTAAAATTAGTAATCCGAATGTAACCGATATCCTGCTGAATAATAGCAGACTTAACGCTATGAACCTCAATGATTGCTCGGGTAAGTGTTACCTTAAAGGGTTCCTCTACACCATCTCTTTTGATGGTGATAACTACCTGACTTCCCTGTGGTCCACGAAGTTTCTGGACAGCCTCATGCAGAGAAAGGTTCTTGGTTGATGTCCCATTTATCTCTATAATATAATCCCCTGCCTTTATTCCGGCTAAATCTGCTGGAGTCCCCTCAATAGGCGAGATAACCGTAAGATTCTCCTGTTTAATCCCGATAACAATCCCCAGTCCGGAAAAACTCCCCTCGGTTTCTACCTTCATCTCCTTGAATAATTCAGGGGTTAGAAACCTTGTATGGGCATCACCAAGGCTCTTGAGCATACCATCAATGGCTCCATAAACCATAGTCTTTGCTGGTATTTCTTCTACATACTGGGTATGAATCAGGGAAAATGCCTTACCAAACAGCCGTAATCCATCGTATAACTCAGGGCTCTCCTGCCCTTGAGAATTAGCATCCACACTCATCGAAATAATGATAGCCAATGCCAAAAACCATAACACATTTCTTAACCTAAAAATCATTGCGTGCCTCCTAAAAATATTTATCCCCGTCTCAACCATCCTGAGGGGTTAACAGGCTGTCCATCAACCCTTAACTCAAAGTGCAGACACGGTTCTGTAGCAAAACCTGTCTCGCCCACTGTGCCAAGGGGGGTACCAGCATTAATCGTTTGCCCTTTTCTCACTAAGATATTTGCCAGATGAGCATAGAGGCTATAAATACCATTACCATGATCCATCATGACCAGCATCCCATATCCCTTAAACCAATCAGCATAAACCACGTTTCCAGATTTTACAGCGACAACGGTTTGTCCTGAGGGAGCTGTAATATCTACGCCCTTATTTTCCACATAAGTATCAAATTTTGAACTCTTATATCGTCCAAATTCTTTAATAATCCGTCCACCAGCCACAGGCCAGACAAATGTTCCCTTTTCAGGATAGTATTTTTCCTCTATCTTCTGTGTTGTTTTTTTCTTAACAACCGTTTTCTGTGCCTCTAACCTCTTAATTAATGAGGTCAAGTTTATCGATGACCGATTAAGCTCATCAATCTGTTGGCGATAAAGCTTTTCCTCCTCCTGAACACGAGAAAGCAGACCATGATAATTCCTTTCCTGTTTTTTTTGAACAACGAATTCCTGTTTATACTCATTCTGAACACCTGAAAGCTGTTCATGCTTTTTTTGCAAGATCTGCTTCTGATAATTCAACATCTCTTTCTGTTGCCGTATCTCACGGATCAAGGTATTGTCATCTTGAGCAATCATGGTCATAAAGTAAATCTGCCTTGACAAATCTGAAAGGTTTGGGCTGGAACAGACAACATCTATCACACCATTCTTTCGATATTTATATATTGCTCTCAACCTATTTGTCAATTCATTCTGTTTCTGACAAAGCCTATCATGAGTTTCAATCAGGACCATCTTCTTAACAATTATATCCTTTTGTGTCTTTTTTATTACCACACCTAATTCATTGACCTTTCTTTGTGTCTGGTTCAGCTGTCGATTTATCTTGTCTAATTCGTCTATCACCCTTTTTTCTTCTTTTGCTGACTTCTGTAATAATGCCTTTTTTTGCTCTAAATTTTTTTGTATCTTTAATAGCTTTTGCTTTTCTGTGGATACATCTGCAAAGCAGAGACAGGCACAAAGGCACAAAGGCACAAAGGCACAGAGGCAACATGTCAAGGCGTATTGCCGTATCAGCCACTGTTGTGGCCTAAGCATCTTCTGCAAGAACACGAAAATCAAACAAGCATAATGGTTCATCTGTAATCCCCTTCACCCTGACCCTTTCCCCTGATGGAGCAAGGGGGACTTTCCCTTAACATAGACAAGCCAGAATCAAATGGTAAGCGGTGATGAGGTAAACAGTAAATAGTAACCCATATACTATTATCGTGTCAACCTTAATCTGTCGCATAACCATTGCATGAGACAACTCTCGTGCTTGTCCATCGTTAGATTTACACAGGGCAAGGGGCAAGGAGGTAGCACCTCTGTCACCCGCCAGAGAGGCTCTCTCTGCCAGAGAAGCTCTCTCCTGCCCCTACCATACGACAATTGATGGTTGACACGACACCACTCTCTTTCTCGACAACTTCCTCCTGCTACTTCCTTATAAAACAATTCGGAATCAACAAGTATCAGCCTTTTTCATCATATCTTTCTCTCCCCCATTACGAATTGAACGCATCAAGTAGTACACAATAAGAGACATGAAAGACATCGCAATCAGCACAATTTATGCCAGTAGTGAGTATACCTTCCCCTTATTCCCTATTAGATCTCAAAAAATAATGCAAAGAAAGCAGACTTCCAAGGCATCCAAGAAACCCGCTGGATACAATTAAACTGCCCATCATTTGCCAGGATATAAATTTTATCTGTGGCAAGAATAAAAAGATAGGGTTTGTGGCAAAGGTTTTAAGCAAACCAAAATGATAGATGAGCCAGAGGAGTCCAATAGACAATATCCCGCTTATTAATCCATGTATCATCCCCTCCATGAGATAGGGACACCGAATAAACCATGGTGTTGCCCCAACCAATTTCATTATCTCTATCTCTTGCTGCCTGGCAAAAAGGGCTAACTCAATCGTATTTGAGATAATAATCAATGTAGCCAGTCCAAGGATAAAACCGATACCAATAATGAACATTCTTATTACATCAGTAATCGTACCAATAACCTCAACAGCTTTCTGACCATAATTTACGCCTTCTATCCCTTCCATCTCTTCTATGGCCATGGCAATATTTTTCAGCCTTTCCCATGAAAACATTTTAGATGGTGCCAGATTTATCTCAAAATAGGCTGGCAATGGATTTCCTGATACTCCAGCAAGAATATCCTCATATTGACTTAACTCTTTCTTAAACCCTTCAAGAGCATCTTGTTTTGATACATATATTATTTGACCTGCCTGATTAACCTGTCTGCTAATATTTGTCTGAATAGATTGTATTGTCTCATTTGGCAAGTCATCTTTCAAGTAAACAATAATGGATGCCTTTTTGATCAAAGCATCCTGAACCAGACAAAGGTTGACAATCA
This sequence comes from bacterium, assembly GCA_030018795.1. Taxonomy (GTDB): domain Bacteria; phylum UBA9089; class CG2-30-40-21; order CG2-30-40-21; family CG2-30-40-21; genus CG2-30-40-21. The sequence goes on along the minus strand of JASEHA010000005.1, from coordinate 9,830 downwards.
ATAATAGAAAGATACCCATGATAAAAAGGGTGACAGTAATAATCCCAATGCTGGCATAGGTCATTGCCCCGGCCCGCTTAAAGTTTATCATTGCCTCTTTACAAAAATAACCAAAGGTTTGTGGATGTATCATATCGCTACGATTCCTTTACCCAACTATTCTGCCTGAGTCCAGATGAATAATATGTGCACCTATCTTTAGAGCATTTTCCTTGTTATGGGTAGCAATAACCAATGTTGTCCCCTGACGATTGGCCTCCATGAAGAAATCCATGATATTTGCGGCTATACCGGCATCTAAATTGCCTGTAGGCTCATCTGCAAGGATAAGGACAGGGTCATTGACTATGGCTCTGGCAATAGCTACCCGCTGCTGTTCTCCACCAGAAAGCTGGTGCGGGAATGCCTCTTTTTTATGGGTTAATTCAACAATATTTAGTACCTTAATGGTTCGCTTATAAATCTCTGCTGAAGATAGTCCAATGACCCGCAAGGCAAAAGCAACATTTTCAAATACTGTTTTCTGGTATAAAAGCTTAAAATCCTGATAAACCACTCCAATCCGTCTTCGAAGATATGGCACATCCCTTGACGGCAAACTGCTGACGTTTTTCCCGCCAACAAAGAGCAACCCTGAGGTTGGCTTTATCTCTGCATAGATCAACTTCAGGAAGGTAGTTTTCCCTGCCCCAGATGGCCCGGTAACAAAAACTACCTCTCCTCGATCAATCTCTGCATTAATATCATTTAATGCCTGAATCCCTTTTTCATATACTTTGGTAATATGACGCATCTGAATCATGATTGTGCTCCAAAATGAAGTGGCTATGTTCTCAATTTAATTTTACATTCGTTAATTTATCAATAGGTAGCCCTATATGTGCAAAACATGCTAGTCCTATTAGAGCAAAATAGACAGCGACTACTACATTACAATTTGGATTAAACAAACACTTATTGTATAATAAAACTGTAATAAAAATTCCTATTCCTAAAACGATTGCTTTCCAACCCCACTCCCAACAATATATCCATTTAGGAGTTTTTTTGTATTCTTCCGTTACTTCATATTCTAAATCTTCCATATCAATTTTACCTCACAATGTGGACAATTAGTCATTCCTCTTTGTATCTCTATACCACAATGTGGACATATATAATATTTTTGTCCGAAAGCCCTTATGAGTTCAAGCGTAAGCCATGCTCCACCCATTAGTGCACCTATTCTAAATAAAGTCTCTAAAAAATTTTCTTTCTCTTGTGCCATTTTTTCTTCCTTTTCACCTGTTCACCAAATACCTCTTCACCTTTTCGGTTCTGTCTCGTCCATGCTATAATCTCTACACAGCCTACTTCCTTCCTATCCCCCGTACCACTGCCTCAACAATAGCAGCAGCATCTATCTTAAACAGGCTTAACAATTCTTCCGGGCTGCCAGACTGACCAAAGGTATCACCTATCCCAACCATTTCTACTGGAGCAGGAAGGTTTGTTGACAAAACCTCAGACACAGCACTTCCAAGTCCGCCAATAATCGAATGTTCCTCAGCTGTAATAATTACCCCTGTTTCCTTTGCAGCAAGGATAATTGCTTGTTTATCAATTGGTTTAATGCTGCTGGCATTAAGGATTCTTACCTCAATCCCTTGCTCAGATAATATTTGAGAGGCTTTGATGGACTCATTAACCATCAATCCACATGCAATAATCGTTGCATCTTTCCCTTGTCTCAAGGTAGACATTCTGCCCAAAACAAATTCATAGTTATCATCAAAAACAAGTGGCAGCTTTAATCGTCCCAACCGGATGTAAAATGGTCCATAGCTCTCAATGGCATATTGAATTGCCTTTTCTGTTTCTATCCCATCAGCCGGCACAATCACCGTCATGTTTGGCAATACCCTCATCAGGTTGATGTCATCTATAGCCTGATGTGATGCCCCATCCTCTCCTACAGAAACGCCAGCATGGGTGACAATGATCTTTACATTTAATCTTGGCCAGCAGACAGATAACTTTATTTGTTCATAAACCCTTCCACTTCCAAAGCAGGCAAAGGTAGAAACTACTGGTATCTTTCCACAGGTAGATAAACCAGCTGCATAGCCGACCATGTTTGCCTCAGAAATGCCAAAGTTAAAAAACCTTTCCGGGAACTCATTACAAAACCACTGGGTTCTGGTAGAGGATGATGTGTCTGCATCAAGCACAACCATCTCAGGATATATCTTGCCAAATTTGATTAAAGCCTTGCCATAAGCATCCCTTGTAGCCACCATTTCTGCCATTTATCTGCTCCTTTATGCAGGGAACAGGTTGCCTTCCCTGCTTTTGCATCCGCCTCATATTACATCAATTCACTCAAAGCCTGTTGTTCCTGATCACGCGTAGGTGCTACCCCATGAAAACCAACCCTGCCCTCCATAAAAGAAACACCCTTACCCTTAATAGTATCTGCCACAATCATGGTTGGTTTATCCTTGGTTTTATGGGCAATCCCTACTGCTTCGATTATCTGTTCAATTGAATGTCCATCAATCCGTAATGTATTCCATCCAAAAGCCTTCCACTTGTCAACCACAGGCTCGATATTCATTATCTTTTCTACCTCACCATCAATCTGAAGCTTATTATAATCAAGAAAGGCACAAAGGTTATCCAATTTATAATGGGCCGCAGACATAGCTGCCTCCCATACCTGTCCCTCCTGACTTTCGCCATCGCCGATAATAACATAAACCCGATAATTCTTTTTGTCAATCTTTCCAGCCAGAGCCATACCACAGGCTGCTGATATCCCCTGACCCAAAGAACCAGTGGAGAAATCTACACCAGGGGTTACTTCATGATCAGGGTGTCCTTGAAGTATACTGCCTAATTTTCTCAAATTCATTAGCTCTGATATTGGGAAATATCCGCACAAGGCTAAAACAGCATAAAAAGCAGGACATGCATGCCCTTTAGAAAGAACAAACCTATCCCTTTCCTCCCATGTTGGATTGGCAGCAGAATGATTCATGATTGAAAAATAAAGGGTAGTAATGATATCTGTCATGGAAAGCGAGCCACCTGGATGACCTGAATTTGCCTCAGCTATCATCTGGATAATAAGCCTTCTTACCTCTTTGGCCTTTTCGGCTTTTTCGTCCTTTTCGTCCTTTTCGTCCTTTTTGTCCAGTTCTTTAAGATTATCAATATCTTGCATTTTTCCTCCACTTGCGGAAAAAGATAGGGGAATGGATCATATAATTCCCAACCTATTCCTTCTTAATCTAAAAGTATACCAGAAAATATCAAAAATTGCAAGTAGAAAGTGAGGATGTTCATAAAAATTGCATGTTTTGTAATCATGAGGTAGTAGTTTGAAACAAGAGATATGGTTCAATTGATGATAAAAGTAGCAGTAGCTTGCATTTTTCACGCAGAATTGTTCTAATGTTATGAAAAAATGTTGACATATAAGGGTGTATGGGGTATAATATACTCAAAACTAGTTGGTTAGGCTAAAGGCTGATAGGCTGCTTTTCTACCTAACAGTCTTTAGCCTATTCACCTGAGTAGTTACCCAGAGGAGGTATTGGCATGAAAAAAGCAAAGATTATTTGTACCATTGGACAGGCAACCAATCAGCAGAAGATACTTCGAGAGATGGTTGATGCTGGAATGGATATGGTAAAATTAAACTTCTCTTATGGCAGTTATGCTGAGCATCAGGAAACTATTGAACATATTCGAGATATATGTAGAGAGACAGGTAAGCATATCGGTATTATTCAAGAGATCAGCGGACAAAAGGTCAGGATTGGGCAAATATCAGGCACTGTTACCCTGAAAGAGGATTTTGTCTTTACCCTGACTACAGATGAGAATGCTGAAGGGGATAACTTTATCCCTATAACCTATCCCAATCTGCCCAAAGAGATGCATCCAGGAGAGCTTATTTATCTTAATGAGGGACAGATAATCCTGAAGGTTATCCGTACATCCCTGTCAGAGATTATATGTAAGGTGATAAGAGGTGGCAAGATCCAATCAAATAAAGCCATGAACCTTCCCATGACAAACCTGAAACTTCCTGCGATTACAGGTAAGGATGAAGAAGACCTTCTTTTTGGAATAAAAACAGGGGTAGATATGATTAGTCTGGGCTCTGTCCGTACCGCAAATGATGTTCAGATGGTCAGGGCATTCTTAAAGAAAAATGGGGCAAACATTCCCTTGATTGCCAGAATAGAGAGAGCAGAGGCAGTCAATCACCTGGATGAAATTATTAAAGCCTCTAATGGGATAATGATTGTTCGTGGTGAATTAGGGGTTGAAATTCCTATAGAAAGGCTGCCATTGATTCAAAAAGGGATTATTGCTCAGGCAAATTTGCTTGGTAAGCCAGTAATTACAGCCACAGGGATACTAAACTCCATGATTGAAAATTCGTTTCCCTCAATGGTAGAGGTGGCTGATGTGGCTAATGCGGTTTTTGATATGACAGACGCCTTTATGCTTTCAGAAGAGACATCCATAGGCAAATATCCTGTAGAGTGCATTAAAACGCTGATCAAAATTATTAATGGAGCAGAAGTATCCCTTGAATATGAAGGCATTCTGCGAGACAGATCAGAATTAAGGAAGATAAGCAGTCAGGATGCTGTTACTTATGCCATCTGCCAGATTAGTGCAGATCTGCGGTTGCCAGCTATTATTGCTTATACTAAAACAGGGGTAATTGTGCAACAGATTATCAAATATCGCCCAAAGGCAACGATTATTGCTCTTAGCCCAAATGAGGATGTGTTGAAAAGAATGGCTCTTTGTTGGGGTGTTTTACCCTTAAAAACAGAGGAATTAAATAACATAGAGGGTATTATAGAAGCAGCGAAGGTTAGCGGCTGTTTCCATTCAGGAGACAGGGTAATTGTGGCTGGCTGCCTGCCTATTGGTTCAAAAGAATCAACCAATTTCTTGCAAGTGGTTATGGTGTGATTGAATGTAACTCAAGCTTCCAGCTTGACAAATAAGAGATACCACAAGATCGTTTCACTGCTAAAGTGCCAATAGTGGTAAAAAACTTGAACATCGAGTGTTACAATGATGCAACTGTCTTAAAACACGATTGTTGAGCGAAGTCGAAACAAAAATTATGCTGAATAGTTACAAAGGTATCATCAAACAAAGGGTCAAAGAAGCATATGCGATGCTGGAGAAATGCCATGTATGCCCAAGAGAATGCGGTGTTAATCGGCTAAAGAATGAACAGGGATTTTGCCGGTCAGGGCTGTTGCCACAAGTTTCAAGCTATAATTCCCATCATGGTGAAGAGCCACCCATATCCGGTTACCATGGCTCGGGCACTATTTTCCTTACCAATTGCAATCTGCGGTGTGTATTCTGCCAGAATTATCCCATCAGCCAGCTTGGTGCAGGTAATGAGGTTACAGTTGAAGAACTGGCAAGGATGATGTTAAAACTCCAGAGGAGGGGTTGTCATAACATAAACTTTGTCACGCCAACGCATTTTACCCCCCAAATTCTTAAGGCAATAGAATTGGCTATAGAAGATGGCTTAAATATCCCACTTCTCTGGAACACCAATGGTTATGACAGTGTAGAGACATTGAGGCTATTGGATGGGATAATCTCTATCTACCTTCCAGATGCTAAATACATGGATCCTCAAATGGCACAAAGATATTCAAATGCCCCGCTCAATTATCCAGAGATTAATCTGGCAGCAATAAAAGAGATGTGGAGACAGGTAGGTTTATTGGTTGTTGATAAAGATGGGATTGCTCAAAAAGGGATGATTGTGCGGCATCTGGTATTGCCAGAGGGGATTGCCAGCACAGAACAGGTATTGAAGATGCTGGCTCAGGAAATATCTCAGGATGTATACGTCAGCCTCATGTCTCAATATTTCCCGGCAAATAAAGCCTCGTCTTACCCTGAGATCAATCGGAAGATTAGCCATGAGGAATATGATGATGCCCTCAATTGTCTGGATAAAGAAGGGCTGCATGAGGGCTGGATTCAGCCATATTAGAGAGGCAGGCAATACTTTATGAAGCTGTTATACGAATTAGACATGCCAATTCAATACCTTAAAGGGGTCGGTGAGGCAAAAGCCAGGAAGTTTGAGTGTCTGGGGATAAAAACCGTCTATGACCTCTTAACCTATTATCCAAGGGATTATCAGGATAGAAGCAAGGTAAAGCCCATATTCTCCCTTCAGGATGGGCAGAGAGAGACCTTTTCTGGCATAGTCCTGGGACATACTCAGGCTGCGTTTCATCGCAAGGGGATAAGGCTTACCAAAACATGCGTCTCTGATGGAACAGGCTATGTGTATATCCTCTTTTTTGGTCAATCCAATATGGACAAGATGCTTCCACCCAGAAGCAAGGTGTTTGTTACCGGTCGTATTCGTCGGTATCGGGGCGAGATTCAATCTACGGATTTTGAGTATGAGATAATTGATGAAAAGGAAAGAGAATTACTGCATACCAACAGGATTGTTCCTATTTACCCATTGAACGAGAATGTTCCTGCCTCTATTGGTCAAAGGATGATTCGTCAGGCAGTAAGCCAGGCATTTTTGACTGTTTCAGATATTGGGGATATGTTGCCGGCTGAGATTATCCTGCGGCAGCAATTGACGGATTTTTATGTAGCATTAAAAAATATTCATCTACCTGAAAGTCATGAAAAGTATAAAAAAGCACGGAAAAGACTGGTCTTTGATGAATTTTTTCTCTTGCAGCTTGCCTTTGGGATATCTCAAAAAAGGATTGCAACCAGAGAAAAGGGGATACAATATTTTGTGCAGGGTAAGATGGTAGATGCCTTTATCAATTCTCTTCCCTTTACTCTGACCGGGGCACAAAAAAGGGTAATAAGTGAGCTGCTGCATGACATGGCTCAGCCTGTGCCCATGAATCGACTTCTTCATGGTGATGTTGGCTCAGGCAAGACAGTGGTTGCTGCCTGTGCTGCCCTGACTGCCTGCGAAAACGGTTATCAAACCGCTTTTATGTCACCAACCGAGATATTGGCTGAACAGCATTTCCTGACACTGGAACACCTCTTGCATCCATTAAAGATAAGGATAGGATTATTGACCAGTAGCACAAAGAAACGGCAAAGGGATAGCCTGCTTGCCATGGTAAGGGAGGGTGAAATAGATATCTTGATTGGCACCCATAGCCTTATTCAGGACGATGTGTCCTTTAAGCAGCTTGGTTTGTGTATTATTGATGAACAACATAGGTTTGGGGTTGTTCAAAGGTCTGCCTTAAAAGAAAAGGCAAAGGATAAGGATAATCAATCTATTACACCTGATATTCTGGTTATGACTGCTACCCCTATCCCAAGGACATTAGCCCTTACCCTCTATGGTGACCTTGAAACCTCTGTCATTGATGAACTGCCACCAAACCGCCGGCCAGTTATTACCCGTTGTAGATCCGAGCAAAGCATGGACAAGATATTTTCCTTTATCCGTCAGGAGGTATTGGATGGAAGGCAGGCATATATTGTCTATCCTTTGATTGAAGAGTCAGAAGAGATTAACCTCAAGGCTGCAGCAAGTATGTTTGAGGAATTAAAAAAGGTTTTCCCAGAATTTCAGCTTGGGCTTCTTCATGGACAGATGAAGGTTCAAGAGAAGAACGAGACCATGACTGCCTTTTATAACCAGCAGACAAATATCCTTGTCTCGACAACAGTGATTGAGGTTGGAATTGATGTTCCCAATGCTACAATTATGCTTATTGAACATGCAGACCGATTTGGGCTTGCTCAACTTCATCAATTACGCGGCAGGGTAGGAAGGGGGGCACATAAATCTTATTGTATCCTCATGGCTAATGAAAAGATAGCTGATATGGTCAATTCCAGTGCACCCATTAATCTGATAGACGACCCAACCTCAACAATTTTTAAGGGGACAAAGAGGTTAAAAACCATGTGCGAGACAAACGATGGCTTCAGGATAGCAGAGGTTGATCTGGAGATACGTGGTCCCGGAGAATTCTTTGGCACAAGACAGCATGGAATGCCAGAATTAAAAATAGCAAACATTATCTATGATGCTCGAGTGCTTGAGATAGCAAGGAAAGAGGCGTTTGCCTTGATAAAAAATGATCCATTTTTAACAGGCATTGACCATCAGTTGCTCAAGAAAACATTCTTTTATGAGTTCAAGGATAGGCTTGAGCTGGGAAGCGTGGGGTAGGGATTTTTGGCAGTGTCTCAAATTAGCTAAAGTTTGCAAGAGGTTTTATTTATGATTTCTATACAAAATTTGAGTAAACAATACAGCGGACAGACAATCTTTGATGATGTCAGCCTTTCTATTAATTCCCAGGAACGGATAGGATTGGTAGGCAGTAACGGACACGGAAAAACCACTTTATTCAGGCTGCTTACAACCCAGGAGATGTATGATGGTTCCATTACCTTCCCTAAAAATTATAAGATAGGATATCTGGAGCAGCATACCAATTTTTCCATGCCCACAATACTTGAAGAAGGCTGTTGTGGATTGCCTGAGGATAGAAAGGCTGAAACGTGGATGGTAGAAAAAATTCTTTCCGGGCTGGGATTCTCCCGCAGTGATTTTTCTCGTAATCCTGCTGAGTTCTCCGGTGGCTATCAGGTACGGCTGCACCTGACAAAAGCTCTGGCTGCAGAACCAAACCTGCTTTTACTGGATGAGCCGACCAATTATCTGGATATTATTACTATCCGACTCATCATCTTGACATACCATCATGTGAATCAATGATAGATGCTGTTAAGTCATTCTCCGGTGCCGCAATCATTGTTACTCACAATGAAAGATTGCTCTACGAAATCGCAACCAAACTCATTGTGTTTCATCAGGAAAAACTATTTGTTTTTCACGGAAGATATGATGAATTTCTTGATGATATCGGCTGGGGCACTCAGGAAGATGTAGTTGAGTTAAAACAATCGGACAAAAAGCCGAAACAAATTATTAAAACAAAGGATATGAAAAAAATACGGGCAGATTTTCTCAACAGGCGGGCGAAAGCACTAAACCCTTATAAACAAAAAACAACACAGCTTGAAACAACCATTCAAAAGTTGGAAATGCAAATGGATGATGACACCCAAAACATGATTACTGCCTCCCAAACACAAAATTCAGCTGCTATATCAACTCTGTCAAAATCACTGCATAGCACACGTCAGACTGTGTAAAAAGTCAAAATTCATGAGCAAGCACCACAATATATTGATATGGCAAGGTTGCTTGCTACTTTATATTGTGTGGCAAGCCTTGAGAAATCGAGTTTTTACACAGCCTGACGTACCCAGCTTGACACACATTATGCAGAACTATTGGAAATATCTGAAGAATATGAAAAAGAAGAGTTGAAATTTAAGCAAGAAGAAAACGAGTGGGGTAAGGAGTAAAATACTATGATTCTTTGTGCTCTTTGTGTTCTTTATGGTTAAAATGAGAATTGCTGATTCCATCTGAAAAGCAAGGCTCTTTAACGAATCGTGTGGGTAAGGTAATGTCAAACGCATCCAATATATCACGCCAATAAATGTGAAATGTGATAGGTACCATCTAAAGGTAGCACAGACATCCCTGTCTGTGATTTGTATCGCTGATTCACCATATTTCACAGTTATACTCACTACTGGCATAAATTGTGATTTTTCTTACTTTCTCAACAAACATGTGGTCTACTCCTGCCAGAGGAGCTTCCTCTGCCAGAGGTGCTACCTCTGCCAGAGGTGCTACCTTGTTTGGACAATTCGATAACCTTGATTTCATCAAGAGTAGCATGTAGGGGCGGGGT
>JASEHA010000059.1 GCA_030018795.1 bacterium | reverse complement strand
TGCATTAAAAGAACTATTAACCCCCCATGCCTTAATAGTAGTACTCCCATAAGGAGAATTATTTATTGTAAATATTATACTAAATGTCCCATTAGATGATGTCTTATCCATTACTCCAGCCATATTATATCGAATCTGACTATCTTGCCCATAATTATTCTTCATATAAATAGCAATCCATTCAATACAATCATACCCATCTCCCTTTACCGTCACCACACACCCAACCGTCCCTGTTGTCGGTGTTATCTCATACACCCTGCCAATAATAAAGAATGGTTTTGTATCCTCTACATTCGTATTCCTTCCTGTAGCCTTAATCGTTCTGTTTCCATAAGCCTGACTATTCACGGTAAAGGTTGTTTCAAACCAACCATTTTCATCTGCAACGCATTCTGCAATACTTTGGGTAGTTCCAAAGTTGATCCTTATCGGCTCATTTGCCCCATAGCCGTCACCACGAACAGTAACCACAGTGCTTACCGTAGCAGTTCCAGTAGAGATAGAGATTATTCGCTGGATTATCTTTACACTTGATGTAGTCAAAACATTTGTTTCTGCACCTGATGCTGTAATCGTAGTCGTCCCATAGACTTGAGTATCAATAGTAAAGCTGATGGTCCATGAACCTAAATTCGTTGCCTGTGTGCTTACAATCGCTGTTGTCCCAAACTGGATATTGATTGTTTCCGACCTGCCAAACCCATTACCACGGATGCTTATCTCTGTGCCAACGGTTCCAGATAATGGCGAGGTATAGATTACCCTTGGCAGGATAGTAAATGTCCCTATCGGCTTAATTGGTGTATTTACCCCATCTGCAGTAATGGTTGTTGTCCCATACCCTTGAGTATTAATGGTAAAGAATGTCGTCCATGAGCCATTTGCTACAGAGGTGGTTAAAACAATGCTTGAAGTTGATCCAAAGTGTATCCGTATGGATTCAGTTGAGCCAAACCCATTACCGCGAACTGTAACCACTGACCCAACCGTCCCTGATTTTGGTGTAATACTGATGATATTGGACTGGATGGTGATACTGCCATAGGCAGAGACATTGGTTGCTGTCCCTTTAGCCTCAATGGTCGTTGTCCCATAAACTTGCGTATCTATGGTAAACTGCGTGGTGAATGAACCACAACCCTCTGTAATAGTCGTGACTATGGGTGATGAAGAGCCCCTTGTGCCAAAGAATATTCTTATCGTCTCTGTCTTGCCAAACCCATTGCCATAAACCGTAATCCATGCTCCAACTGTCCCTGACTTCGGGGTAACCATAGTCACTATCTGATCAATCTTAAAGTCTATATATGAGTTTACAGGAAAGCCTTCACTTGCAGTTAAGACATCACTCCATGCAACAACAGATGTTGTCCCATAGCTTTGAGTATCAATGCTAAAGGTTGTTGTCCATGAGCCAACATTATTGCTTGTAACTGTTTTCCTTGTGGGCGTTGTCCCAAAGGCAATCCTCACACTCTCGCTTGACCCATAACCATTACCACGAATGTTTACCATTGTCCCTACCGTTCCATTGGTTGGTGTAATGGATAATACCTTTGGCAATATTTTAGCCCTGTTTGTTGCCTCAACCGGTGAGCCAATCACGGTATCGTATGCGGTTATCGTCTTTGTCCCATAGAATTGCAGGTCAATGGTAAAGGTAGTTGTCCATGAACCCTTATCATCACTGGTTATATTTGTAATCGTATTATTTGTTCCAAACTTGATGCGAATGCTGTTTGACGCACCAAAACCATTACCACCCACAGTAATGGTTGTTCCTACTGTTCCTGAGAATGGTGAAACCAATATTACCTTTGGTAATATTGTTAATGTCCCCTCAGGTTTTATCGGTGTTGTTGCCCCATGCACAGTAATCGTTGTTGTCCCATACATTTGAGTATCAATGGTAAACTGCGTTGTCCACGAGCCGTTTTCAACAGCACTGCAGGTTACAATGTTTGATGTTATCCCAAGGTGCAGACTTATCACCTCAGCATTATCAAAACCATTCCCTGCAACGGTTATCCATGCCCCTACTGTCCCAGTAGTTGGTGTAATACTAATGATATTAGGCTGAATGCTTATTGTCCCAATAGCCTCAACCCCGGTAGTGCTACCAGATGCGGTAATGGTTGTAATGCCATACCTTTGAGTATTAATGGTAAAGGTTGTTGTCCATGAACCACAATCTTCCGTACTTGTTGTCCCCATACTTAAAGTATTACCAAACTGGATACTTATCACCTCAGCATTCCCAAACCCATTGCCAGCAACCGTGATCTCTGCACCCACTGTTCCAGCAGTTGGTGTTACTGTTATCAAGATTTGTGTAATCTTGAAGTCCTTATATGACTGGACATCTGCCCCCTCTGACGCTGTCAGAGTATCACTCCAGGCAATGACTGAGGTTGAGCCATAAACCTGAGTATCAACAACAAATGAGCAGGTAAATGAACCATTAGTATCTGTGGTTGGATTTGCAACACCACCCATAGTCTTGGTTGTCCCAAACTCTATCCGAATAGACTCATTTGTCCCATAGCCATTACCGCTGACTGTCATCAGCGTTCCTACTGTACCTGTAGTTGGTGTAATCGAGACAACCTTCTGCAATATCTTAGCCATGCTTGTTGCCTCAACCCCAAAAGCAACCAGGGTATCATCATAAACGGTTACAGTCTTTGTTCCGTATGATTGCAGATCAATAATAAAGGTTTTAGTAAATGAGCCGCGATTATCACTGGTTACAGTGGTAATGGTATTATTCAATCCAAACTTGATCCGGATACTGCTTGATGCCCCAAAGCCGTTACCACCAACAGTAATGGTTGCCCCTACTATTCCTGAGAATGGCGAGACAAGGATAACCTTTGGCAATATCTTAAGTGTCCTTGCAGGCTTAATCGGCGTAGTAAGACCAGCAGCCTCAACAGTCGTTGTTCCATACTGTTGTGTATTTATGGTAAAGAATGTCGTCCATGAGCCATTTGATGCAGCCGTTGTTGTCCCCCTACTTACGGTTGTCCCAAAGTTTATCCTTATATATTCTAAATTTCCAAAGCCATTACCAGCTACTGCAATCAGACACCCAACCGTACCATTATCTGGTGTAACAGTAATAATGTTTGGATAAATACGAATAGTGCTTGTGGCCAGCCACGTACTCAATGTACCATAGCCAGTAATCGTTGTTGTTCCATAAACTTGAGTGTCAATAGTAAAGCTTGTTGTCCATGAACCATAATAACTAACTACTGTCTGAGTAATGGTTGACTTATTACCAAAGTGAATAGCAACTGTTTCACCTGATGTACCATAAGCATAACCATTTCCAGCCACGGTTACCCATGCCCCTACCGTAGCAGATGATGGTGTAACAGAGATAATATTTGGCTTAATGATAAATATAGTGGTCATAGTGCTTGCCCCATCTGTTGCCGAGATGGTTGTTGTCCCCAGCGGCTGGGTATCAATGGTAAAGGTATCCACAAAGCTACCATCACCAATAGTGGTTGTCCCCTTAATCGAACCATTGCGTCCAAAGCTAATATTTATAGGAGTATTGGCAATAAACCCATTCCCCTTAAGTTCAACCACCAGCCCTACTGTGCCAATTGTTGGTGAAACAGTGATTAAATTACCAATAGTAAAGGTAGCATATGTCGATGAGCCACTGGTCAATCCATAGGCTCTAATCTGAGTCGCACCCGCAGGCTGGACATCAGCCGTAAAGGTAGTCCCAAATGTCCCCATGCTATCTGTTGTTGCAAGGGTAATGGTTGGATGCGTCCCAAAATTAATATGAATTCCCTCAGCTGCCTTATACCCATCACCATAAACACTGATAAGCGTGCCTACCGGACCTGTGAGCGGGGTAATGATGATTTGGGGGAGGATGGAGAAGGTAGTGGTTGCTGGTCTTTCAGTTTCACTTTCATTAGCATATGATTTAACCAGAGTTGCACCCATAGGTTGACGGTTAACTGTGAACACAAACTGGAAACTACCATCTTCAATAGGATCTACGCTATCTATACCAGTTTTATTAAACATTTTTTGTGTTCCACCAAACCTTAAGAACACCCAATCTGCCGCACCTGTTTCCTGGTCATATAGATACCCATCCCCTGTTACCGTAACCTGAGTACCAACTGTCCCTGAAATTGGCATTATAGATACAATTCTTTGATCTATAAAGAACAACTTTATCTTGGTTAAACCAGTTTGAATACTCTTAATAGCTACTGTCTTTGTTCCCCATGGTTGAGCATCTATGGTAAAGTTAACCGTAAAGGTGCCATATATATTTGTGGTTATAAAGGTAATTGTTGGTTTATTGCCAAAATCAATATTTATCCTTTCTGTATTACCAAACCCATTACCTGAAACAGTAACAATGTTTCCAACAGTCCCCCTTGTAGGGCTATATCGTATTATCTCTTCTGTTATCTTATAAGTATATGTCCCATAGGATTGCTCTGGTGTTACCCCCCAATTTTGTGTAGGTGAACCATAGGAGACAAAAGAGGACTTGCCCCAGGCAATAATAGTTGATGTGCCATATGGCTGCTCATTTACTGTAAATGAAACTGTCCATGTTCCACCCTCTCCCTTATCTGTCATAATCCCTGAAGCAGTGCAAACAGTAATCGTCCCTCTTGTTCCAAAGACAATATCTATACCCTCAGAGGCAGCATACCCATTGCCAGTAATAGCAACTGTTGACCCGACTGTCCCTGACTTTGGGCTAACAATTGTCAGCTTGGGCATAATCGTTAGTGTGCCCTCATCCACATGTCCTGACGTTTCTCCCTTAACCACAATGGTTGTTAAGCCATACGGCTGAAGGTTAATCGTAAATGTTACTGAGAATGTCCCGCCTGCACCTGACATAAAACCATTATTTCCTGTCGAGACTGTCATGGTCTTTGTCTGACCAAAATCAATAGTCATCCACTCAGCTGGACCATACCCGCCACCACTGACGGTTATCATTGTCCCAACCGTCCCAGACTTCGGGCTCACAGATGTAATTTCAGCCATGACCACATAAGATTGTGTCCCTATTTCTCCTGATATAATACCAACAGCAGACACGGTTATTGTCCCTGGTTGTGTATCCACAGTAAAGCCAATAGTAAACGATCCCTCAGTTGCCACTGTCCCCTGAGTAATCGTTTGGGTACTGCCAAAGTCAACCCAAATAGTCTCACCTGCCTTATAACCATCACCCTTAATCGTCACCCATGAGCCAATTGTTCCATTTATTGGAGTAATATCAAACATTCTGGCTCTAATCTTAAAGGTATTGCTGCCCGAATCGTTGGAAGTTGTCACCCCCCAGGCAGTAATTGTTGTTGTTCCAAACTGCTGTTTATTTACTGTAAAGGTCGTAGCAAAGGTACCGCCATGGAATGGTGAGACACCTTCCTCATTACTTGCCATTGCTGTTGCTATAGTAAATGTTGTGCCAAAGTTTACCTCTATCTGCTCATTAAATCCATAACCATTACCCCTAATCTCTACCACTGTTCCAATTGTTCCTAATAATGGGGATACATAATAAATATTAGGAATTATCCTGAATAATCTTTCTATAGAAGGAATATTTAGAATACTTATTGCCTTAACCGTAGTTGTTCCGTATGAATGCTCACAAATAGATAGAGTTGTATCAAAATACCCTCTTTCATCTGCAGCTACAACCTTAGCCGACAAATGTTTACTAACATTAATTTTTACAGTTCCAACCTTAAATCCAGTTCCCTTTATAGTCAGTATCGTTCCAACCGTCCCTTTTGTTGGCGCAAATTCAATAATATTTGCCTGAATACCAAAAGCTGTACTTGTAGCTGATTGCTGTGTATTGTTACCATAACCAACAATATCCTTTGTAGAATATGGTTGTGTATCCACTGTAAATTGTGTAACAAATAACCCATCTGCACTGGCTATTGGAGTAACAATATTAGGATTAGTCCCAAATTTAACCGTAATAGGCTCTCCTGCCCCATAGCCATCACCTTCTACGCTTACCTGAGAGCCAACCGTCCCTGACGTAGGTGTTACCAATCGAATATTAGGAATAATGGTAAACCATGGTTTTTCATTTGAATCAGAACCAGGTCCTCTTGCTGTTATAATTTTTGTCCCATAAGCTTGCAAATTTACTGAGAAGGAAATGGTAAACGAACCCTCTGTTGTAGAGCTGCCACTTGTAATCGGAACTGCATTCCCAAAGTCTATTGATATCGTAGAAGAGGCTGTATACCCATTACCAGCAACCGTTATGCTGCTTCCAACCGTTCCCTGTGCTGGTATCACACTAATTATATTGGGTTGAATAGCAAAGGTAGATGTTGCTGATGTAATCTTATTACCCTGAAACTCTATATATCCTGTCACTATTGTTTGCCCATAAGGCTGGGTTGTAACCACAAAGCTTCGGGTAAATGAGCCAGTAGAGGTAACATATATATTCGATGGAGGTAATTTAAAATCTGTTCCAAAATCAATGTAAATAATCTCCCCTGCCTTATACCCATTCCCTGCAATCTCCACGCTTGACCCAACCGTACCTGCACCCGGAGAAACAAGGACAATCCTTGACAATATCTTCACCGTATTTGTTGCAGACTCATTACCCGCACCCTTTGCCAGAAGTGATGTTGTTCCGTAAACTTGAGTATCAATAGTAAAGGTTGTTGTCCATGAGCCAGAGGCATCTGTATTGGTTGTAGTAATACTCGCTACCCTTGATCCAAACCAGACATTAATCACTGTATTTGCTGCATATCCATTACCTCGAATAGATATAGTTGCCCCAACCGTACCTTCAGACGGTGTTACCTGCCAGATAGCCGGCTGGATAGAAAAGCTACGATTATCACTCTCAAAATATGTCGTCCCAGTAGCAATAACTGTTGTTGCACCATGACCTTGAGTATCAATGGTAAAGGTTGTTGTAAAGCTGCCACCGCTACTTGCCTGAGTATCCATTCGCGCTGCTGTCCCCAGCATAATCCTGACTGTTGAACCTGCCCCATAACCATTACCAGAGATGTTTACCAAACAGCCCACTGTCCCTGCTGTTGGGGTAAACTCAATGATCCTGGGCATAATTCGATAGGTGGATGTGGCTGCAGATCGAGTTTGAGTCACTATATCCTTGACAGTAATATTTGTTGTCCCATACCCTTGAGTATTAACTGTAAATCCTAATGTAAACGAGCCTGTATCTGTAGCTGAACCAGTTACAATCCCTGGGAAATCACCAAACTGGAGGCTTATCTCCTCTAACGCAACAAACCCATTACCAGATACGGTTACCTGACTGCCTACTGTCCCTGAAAGCGGTGCTACATTGATAATATTAGGAATAATATTAAATATATCCTGAGCCGTAGCATTGCTTTGTGTGCCAATAACAGTAATTGTTGTTGTGCCATAGCGTTGAGTATTAACCGTAAAGGTAGTAGTAAATGTCCCCCTAGAAATGCTCAGGCTCTTGATATTATATCCAAGAGTACTTGACCCAAAATCAACCCTCAATCCATCCGGACTGCCAAAGCCATCACCCTCTAAGGTAACGACTGTTCCTACTGACCCGGTATTTGGCGATACTCTTGTAAGCCTGCCGCCAATCTTAAAGGTAGATGCAGCAGATATCGTATTGCCAGAATCCCAAACCTTAATCGTGGTTGTGCCTGCAGGCTGGGTATTAATAATAAACAAAACCGTAAACGAACCATTGTCTGCTGAGGTAGTAAAAGCAATACTCGAATGCACCCCAAACTCTACCCTCAAGTTATTATTGGCTGGATAACCATTACCAGTAACCGTTACTGTCAAACCAACCGGACCAGATGAGGGATTAACATTAACAATTGCCGGTAATATTGTTATAGTTTTTACTGACAGATCCTCACCAGTTTGTATTCCTTTAATTGAAGTTATTCCAAAGGCCTGAGTATCAATGGTAAAGCTTGTAGTAAATGTTCCATAGCCATTAACATAGGACTGAACTATGTTTGTGTTGCCGAACTTAATATCTACTGTATCTGACTTCTTAAAGCCATTACCAGAAACACTAATCATCGTCCCAACCGTCCCTTGTGTCGGTTGAACATACCAGAGATTAGCCAGTATCTTAAAGCCAGTGCCCGGGAAATTAACCAGATGCTGACTTGCTCCACCAGTAACTGTACCATGTGTATCTCCATATGGCTGCTCATCAACCGCAAACACATTGTTTGCCAATATTACACCTGTATTATTTTGAGTTGTAGGCGAGATGGCAAGGGTTGTCTTCCCAAAGATAACTGTTAATGATTCCGGACCAGTAAAGCCATTCCCATTAATCGTCACACTTGTCCCAACAGAGCCCTGTGTAGGTGTTAGAGTCGCTTGCGGGGTTATCTTGAAGGATGATGTCCTTAACTGATTTGTAGCCTGACCACGGACAAAAACAGTCTTTGTCCCATAGGTTTGAGTATTTACTGTAAAATATGTGGTAAATGAGCCATACTGGCTGGTATTAACTGTCATCGAACCTGCATAAGCATTGTTTTCATCCAAACCGTATGTAATCTTCACTGTCTCAGAGCCATAACCATTAGCAACAATGGTTATCACCGTTCCTACTGTCCCTTGAATTGGCAAAGAGGATACAATTTGTGGCTGAATAGTAAAGTTATCTGTGATAGAAACCTGGGTTGATGTTCCTCTGGCCGTAATCAGCGTAGGACCATAGCATTGCACATCTGCTGTAAACATTGCTGTCCATGAGCCATTTGATGCCGCATTGGTTGTAGTTATGGTCTGGTTTGTCCCAAAGCTAACAACAATCCCCTCATTACCAGCAAAGCCATTGCCAGCAACGATGATAGATGTCCCAATTGTACCAGTATTTGGGGTAAGTATAACCCATGCCTGCTGGATGAAGAATGTTTTGATTAATTGCTCTTCAGTATAGCCAGTTGGTGGAACATTATTGGTACTAATCGTAGCCGTAGTAGTTCCATACACTTGAGTATCAACCGTAAATGTAGTTGTGAATGAACCAAATTCTGTAGTATTTATGGTAGTAATATCTGTTTTGACACCAAAATCTATTCCCAATGTATCTGGATAGGCACACCCACTACCCCTTACGGTTACTATTGTGCCCACTGTGCCAATCGTAGGTGTAAATCCAATAATCTCTGGCTGGATAGAAAAATTCCCGGTTGCTTCCTGTGCCGTACTGCTGCCTGTGGCTTTAATCAACGTATTTCCACGCTTCTGATTATCCACATAAAATGTCCCGGAAAATGTACCAGCACCAGTTGCCTGTGCCCATGTATAGGTAACATTTGTTCCAAAACCAACCCTTATGTTTTCATTTGCCCCAAACCCAGAGCCATTAATTGTAATCGATGTCCCTACTGTGCCGCTTATAGGTGTAACCCCAAGCTGATTATTGGCTATAATGGTAAAGGCAATCTCAGATGAGGCAATTGGTGATAGTGTTTTATAGGCTGTAATCGTAGTTACACCCCAGCCTTGAGTATCAACAGTAAATGTAGCTGTCCATGAACCATACTCATTGCCAGAGACAGTGGTAATGGTTTGATTTGTCCCAAACCTTATCCGGACATCCTCTGATATTCCATAACCATTTCCACGAACAATAACCGATGTGCCCACAATCCCAGATGAAGGAGTAACTGAAAC
>JASEHA010000058.1 GCA_030018795.1 bacterium | reverse complement strand
CCATCCTACAATTATATCATCTCTATGCGACACTGAAGGGTTGACACGACAATAGGCTGAAGATTATTGTAATCTTCAGCCTTCAGACTGATCATCCTTATCTTGCCTTTCCACTCCTTGCCCATGAATCCTTTAATGATACTGTTCGATTAAAGATAGGCATATTGGGGACAGAGTCAGCATCCACACAGAAATAGCCATGCCTTAAGAATTGGTATCGATTGCCAACATCTGCATTTGCAAGGGATGGCTCAACCATGGCAGATGTGAGTTTTATTAATGACTCTGGATTCAGGTTAGACTTAAAATCTTCAGCTTTTTTTGTTGGCAGAGGGGCTCCCTTTGCCATAGGGGTTATCTCTGCCAGAGGAGCTTCCTCTGCCAGAGGGGCTCCCTCATCTTCTGGATTTGGTTTCGTAAAGAGATGCGAATATATCCGTACCTCAGATGGAATGGCATGCTCTACTGAAACCCAATGCAATGTTCCCATGACCTTACGGCCATCCTTTGACCAGCCGCCCTTAGTTTCAGGGTCATAGGTGCAGTGGACTTCAACTACCCTGCCGTTATTATCCTTGATTACATCTACACATTTAACATAATAGGCATGCTTCAGCCGCACCTCGCATCCTGGAGCCAGACGGAAATAGCCCTTTGGCGGCTGCTCGCAAAAGTCATCCTGTTCGATATAGATAACCTTGCCAAAAGGAATCTTCCTGCTGCCCATGCTGGCATCCTCTGGATTGTTCTCTGCCTCCAATTCCTCTGTTAAATCTTCTGGATAATTATCTATTACCAATCGCAAAGGATTCAATACAGCCATAACTCGTGCAGCCCGCTGATTCAAATCCTCACGAAGGCAATACTCAAGCAAGGCAATATCAACGATACTGTTTGCCTTTGCCACACCAATAACCTCACAGAATTTTCGTATTGCCTCTGGGGTATAGCCTCGTCTGCGTAATCCTGAAATAGTAGGCATTCGCGGGTCATCCCAATCGGTTACAAAGCTGCCGGAAACCAATTCAAGGAGCTTTCTCTTGCTCATTACTGTATAGGTAAGATTAAGCCGGGCAAATTCAATCTGCTTGGGATGAGACTTAAACAGCGATAATTCATTAAGTATCCAGTCATATAAGGGACGATGATCCTCGAATTCAAGTGTACATATAGAATGGGTAATCCCTTCGATAGCATCAGAGATAGGATGGCTGTAGTCATAGGAGGGATAGATACACCATTTTGTACCTGTGCGGTGATGAGGGGTGTTTTTAATGATCCGATAGAGCACTGGATCCCGCATGTTCAGATTTGGCGAAGACATATCAATCCTTGCCCGAAGCACACAAGAGCCTTCCTCAAATTTCCCTTGCCGCATCCCTTCAAACAATTCCAGATTCTCATCTACCAAACGCTCTCGATAAGGGCTATTTTGACCAGGATGAGTCAATGTGCCACGATACTGCCTGATCTCATCCGGGCTTAAATGGCACACAAATGCCTTACCCTTTTTAATCAATTCCACAGCACATTTGTACAATCTATCAAAATAATCAGATGTATAATAAAGATGCTGTCCCCAGTCAAAGCCAAGCCATTTTACATCCCTTTTGATCGCCTCTACATACTCAGCCTCTTCCTTAGTCGGGTTAGTATCATCAAACCTTAAGTGACAGACACCATTATATTCAGCTGCAAGACCAAAGTTCAGGCAAATAGACTTAGCATGTCCAATATGCAGGTGCCCATTTGGTTCAGGCGGAAAGCGAGTCTCAACTATGGCTCCCTCTGCCAGAGGGGCCCCCTCTTTAATATCCTGATTGATAATATCTCGAATAAAATTAGATGTTTTTGGCGTTTCCATATTTTTCCCCTTCCTTTTCCTCAAACCTCAGCATACTTATTCCAATCTCGTCAAAATACTGCTTTTGGGCATTAATATCAGTAACCTCTATCAGAAATGCCTCTATAACCAGGTATACCCTTGCCTTTTTCCTGAGGCACCCGGCCAATATCTCCTTACCTCGTCCAGCAGAAAAATGGATATGAATATTCGGGGCTTTTTTGTCCCAGAAGATGGTGCCAATCCCAAACACCTCCCGTCCATCTGCAAACGATGTCCATATCGGTATTGGCGGCACACACGTTTTTTCTGGACCGACCACCAAATTCCCTTCCTCTAATGCCCCCAGAAAAAAGACCATGCCTGCCGGTACATTTTCATTAATGATTAATTCCTTAAGATTTAATAGCAAGTCCTCGTTATGATCAAATTTAATAGCAAATACCCTGCCTATCTTCCCTTCTTGATACTGCATTTTATTCCTCCTTTGCGTTTCTTGCAACCTTTCATTTTTCTCGCCTTCTCGCCTTCACGCCTCCTTGCTCGACAATTTCTTCCTGCCACTTCTCTCAAACAATTCGGAATCAACAAGTAGCAGCCTTTTTTATCATGTCTTACTCTCTTTCATTACGAATTGAATGCATCAAGTAGTACACAATAAGAGGCATGAAAGACGTTGCAATCAGTTTCCCATCGAATCCCACTTCCTCGCCTTCACGCCCTCTTGCTCGACAATTTCCTCAGGCCACTTTCCTTAAAACAATTCGGAATCAACAAGTAGCAGCCTCCTTTTTCACTATTCACTTAGTTTACATTAAATACCTTCTTAATCGAATATTAAGCACGATTCCCAAAGAGACCATGGTAATGAAGAGGGAGGAGCCGCCATAACTTACTAAGGGAAGGGTTAAGCCTGTAACTGGCATAATCCCTGTAGCAATACCAATATTAATAAATATCTGCCCGGCAATCATGCTTATTATCCCTGCTGCAAGTAAGCAGCCAAGCATATCCCTGGAAGAAAAGGCAATGGCTATCCCGCGATAGATGATAACGCAAAAAAGGAACAATAAAACCATAGCACCAATAAACCCTAATTCTTCACCAAGCACGGAAAAGATAAAATCTGTCTGCCGTTCAGGTAAAAAGCCTAATTGGTTCTGTGTACCGTTTAATAATCCCTTGCCAAAGAGTTTACCTGAACCTATGGCAATCTTTGACTGAATAATATTATACCCTGCTCCAAGTGGATCAATATTAGGGTCAATAAACACCAATATTCTTTTCCGCTGATATTCTTTTAAGAAACTGTCTATTATCAGAGAAAAAAACATGCTTACGCCTATGATTATATAGCTGAGCAGAAAATTAGTAAATTTTATCTCTGCATCATGAAACATCTTTATCGCATAATATATCCCTACTATGACAGCCAGGAGAACTATCAGGAAGATGATACTATATTCAAAAGACCCGAATATCTTGTATAAAAATGAGACAATGCCAATATTGGCAATCTTTGGTTGAATCTCTACCCAGCTTACAAAAAGGGTAATAATGATTATAAGAACACCTGTTGATGTCAGGGTGACTAAATATATGGTGCGTATTCCGGTAACATATAGCATCATCAGATATATGGGTAAAAATACCAGAGTTGTGCCCAGATCTGGCTGCATCAGGATGAGAAGGATGGGTAAGCCTGCCAGACCTATAGTTGGCAATAAATCATAGAGGGTATTTAATCCCTCTCTTTTGGTCGAGAGATATTCTGCCAGGACAATTATTGTGGCTAATTTTGCAAACTCAGCCGGCTGAAATGAAATGGGTCCTAAGAGAAACCAGCTTTTTGCTGACCTGACACTTGGTCCAAAGAGGACACAGATTAACAGAACGATAGCAATAATAAAGATGAGCCGGGAATATTTTCCTAAGAGCTGATAATCAAAAAGAATGGCAGCAATCATTCCTGCCAGTCCAAGCCCAAACCATACTGTCTGTCTTATCCAGATATTCTGAGCCCACTCAATGGCATGTGTCCCACTGTATATCATGGTAATTCCCATAAGAACAATGAGAATGATAGAGCCAAACATGATATAGTCAAACCCGCGATGCAAGTTATAGTTAAGCATTACTCACCTCTCTCATCCCTACCTGTCTCCTCTTTGCCAGAATTTTGCTCTGTTTGCTGCACATCTGAAGCTGTTCCATGTGTTATATCTTGCGGTACCTCTGGCTCTGTCTGTGTTTCAGTTGTTTGCAACAGGTTCACGGGTTGTTTTCCTCTCATAGAGGAGGTCTTTACATATTGGAGAATCTTCCTGGCAATAGGTGCTGATATTGCTCCACCCTTTCCGCCATGTTCAACAATAACAGCGATAGCTACCTTTGGGTCATTAACCGGAGCGAAACAAACAAACCATGCATGGTCATCACCCTGTGGATTCTGAGCCGTACCTGTTTTCCCTGCAACCCTCATATCCCAGATCATTGCCTTTTGTCCAGTACCTCGCAAGACAGCGTTCTCAAGTGCGGCATGTAAGACATCCTTAGTTCTGGATGAGATAGGAACAATATCCAGAATATCAGGGTTGGAATTTATGACCTTTCCAGATGGATTAATCATCTTTGTGACTAAGTGCGGCCGGTATACCTGTCCGCCATTAGCGACAATAGACAGCAGATTAGCCATCTGAATGGGTGTAACTAAGACATACCCCTGACCAATACTTAGATTAATGGTATCCCCTGTATACCAATCTGTTTCAAATACCTTTTTCTTCCATGCAGGTGTTGGGATGAGTCCTGTTTTTTCACTTGGCAGGTCAATCCCTGTTGGCTTTCCAAAACCAAACTTTTTAGCAAACTCGTTTATTCGGCTTACACCAAGCTTATAACCAAGCTGGTAAAAATAGACATTGCATGACATGGTTACAGCATTTATAAATCCTATAATCCCATGCCGTTCCTTTTGAAAGCAGCTAAACTTTTGTTTGCCTATTTCATATGTTCCGCTGCACTCAATTGTATCTTCAGGACAGATAACATTATTCTCCAGAGCAGCGGTAGCTACAACTATCTTGAAAACTGATCCTGGTGAATATTGAGCCTGAATAGCTCGATTCAGGAGTGGATGTCTTGGGTCAGTAAATAAGGTGGCTGCCTGACTGCTGCTCATCCGATGCAAAAACATATTGGCATCAAAACCTGGCTTGCTAACACACGCTAACAGCTCTCCATTCTGTGGATTTATAACCACTACAGCCCCGCAATTATTCTCAAGGGCATCATAGGCTATTTGCTGCATCTTTAGATCAATACTTAAGAAGAGATTATTGCCTGGCACAGGCTCTTTCATACCCAGCACCTGTAATTGCCTGCCTCGAACATCTACCTCTATTTGTTTTCCTCCGTTTACACCCTTAAGATAACTGTCATACACGCTCTCAATCCCTGACTTTCCAAGCCATTCACCGCTCTTATAATTCCTTCGTGCCTTTAGCTCCTGCTGATTGATCTCTCCAAGATAGCCTAACACATGAGCACATAATTCCCCATGAAAATAATTACGTTTTGGTGTCACCTGAATAATGATGCCAGGCAAATCAGGTGTTCTTTCTGCTATCTTTGCCAGGGTAATCCTGTCCACATCAGAGACAATCACTGCTGGTTCAAACGGTCTGTTATGTTTCTTTTTAATATCATTTTTTGCCTTTTCTATATCAATATCCAACAATTTACTCAAGTTTAACAGAGATTGCTCAATATCACCCTTAGATAATCCCAACTGAATAATAGAGATATCAAAGGAAGGCTCATCTATGGCTAATATTTCCCCATTTCGATCAAAAATCATCCCTCTGGATGCAGTTATCGGGATTAATCTTATTCGATTGTTTTCTGAAATATTACGAAAATGTCCACCTTTTATTATCTGGAGATAGCCAATTCTAAGCATTAAGATACCAAACAGTATCAGAACCATCATTGTAATGGCTATTAATCGTTGTTTAAGAAAACTTACTTCCATCTCAGATTGCTGTTGCTGTAGCATAATCTTACCTCTTATCAGTCATTAGTGCACCAGTCACCATTTACTACTTACCATTTGCTTGCTCTTTGTGCATCATTTTCGCATCACATTACTATTCCCGCGCCGCACATCCATTCCAGCACCGCTCACTGTGCTGTCTGTACTCTGCATCAAAGGTAGGACAATCGAAGACGCTTGTCCTACCAATGTCCTGCACTCTGCATCCGCTCTCGCACCACACCATGGGCAACATTACCGTTTACCATTTACCTGCATTCCCCGCACTACACACGGACAGCAGTCAATCGCGTCATTCTATCGATTCATCTTATTGAATAGCAAGAATAATATCCCTCCCAATACCATGTTATAAATGGATTCAATAAGAATGGTTTGGGCTATAAACAAAAGGTCAGGGGCAATGGATGCAAAAATGGATTTAAGAATAAGTATCAAAATCTCGTGAATAATGGTAAATAAAAAGAGGGAAAGCATGATAGAGATAAATTTCTCTGCATAGGTCTGTTTGATAATAGCGGTAGCTATGCCTACTATAGTCTTGGCAAAGGCATTCATCCCTAACATGCCACCAGATAGACTATCCTCAGCAATACCGCAGATAAAGCCAAAGATTCCGCTTTGAAGCTGTTCCCTTCTGAAGGCAAAAAAGACGATGACAATAAGGAGAAGGTCAGGTTTTACCCATCCAATATTCAGAAAATTACCAAATATTGTTGTCTGTAACACCAGACATAAAAGTATGGTTCCTATCCAGATTATCCAATACATATTTTTAATCCCCACCATCAGTCGTGATTGTCACTATTGTTGCCGTTGCTGTTTCTGTTTCTGGAATAATAATGCTTGCAGGCTGATTTTTTATCTCCACAGCCTTTTTGGGCACAGCAGTAATACCTTTATTAATAATAACCATAACCTCTTCGAGCTTTGAAAACTTAACAAATGGCAAAATAGTCACATCTCGAAACAAGCCCCTTTCCTTACTGCCAACATTAACCACAAATCCTACAAACAGCCCATTAGGAAAGATACCTCCATCCCCTGAGGTAATAATGATATCCTTTTTCTTGACATCAGCATCATAAGGAAGGTATTTAAGATTGCAATAGCGATGGTTATCCCCCTCTATAATCCCTTTATACTGAGTTCGCAATACCTTGCCGCCAATCATACTATTCTGGTCATAAAGCAAGAGTATTGATGAGGAGTTAGCATTTACATCCAATACCCTTCCGACAAGCCCTTCCCTTCCATTCTGATAAGCGATTACAGGAGCCAGTCGATAGATGCCATCCTTTTTCCCTTTATCAATCATGATAGTATTTTCCCAATTACTCGGGTCATAGGATATAACACGAGCGACAATACTTTTATAAGGAAGCTGCTCTTTATAATTCAATAAACTTTTTAATCGCTGATTCTCATGGAGGGCTTCATGGTATTTTTGTTTTTCTGCATTGACTGTGCGAATAGCATCTCTTAGTCGTTTATTCTCTAATTTTACATCCCTGAGTTCTTGAATGCTAAGAAAAAAATCTTTTGCAGAAAATTTTACCTGACTTGCAAACATCTGGAATGGAAGCAAGACATTAGCAATACCATTTTTCAGGCAACTGACAGAAAAAGAGGTATGGGTAACCATCAAGGCAATAGAAATGAACAACAAAAGAATGATTATATTTTCTCTCCCATGTTTCCAAAAGAACCTGACCAATTATATCCTCCCCGTTTCCGAGCCATCTGGAAATGTTTCAATTCATCTAAATACTTTCCAGTCCCAATGACTACACATCTAAGTGGATCATCTGCTATAACTACAGGAAGTCTTGTTTCTTGGGAGATAAGCCTGTCTAATTCTCTCAATAATGCCCCGCCGCCAGCCATAACAATGCCCCTGTCAACAATATCTGAAGCCAATTCAGGTGGTGTTTCTTCTAATGCAGTTTTAACAATTTCAACAATAAAGCTAACCGGCTCTTTCAATGCTTCACGAATCTCTTCGGTTGTAACCTTTAATGTTCTTGGCAATCCGGTCATGGTATCACGTCCCTTAACCTCCATATACTGTTCTTCAGGGAGTGGATAGGCTGAACCTATTTTAATCTTTACCTCTTCAGCGGTTCGTTCTCCGATTAAGAGGCTATGTGTTTTCTTTATATACTGGACAATCGCTTCATCCATCTCATTACCGGCAATTCTGATAGATTTACTCACAACCAGACCACCCAGTGAGATAACAGCTACCTCTGTTGTTCCACCACCAACATCAATGATTAAGTTTCCAGCTGGTTCATGAACAGAGATGCTTGCTCCAATTGCTGCGGCCATTGGTTCTTCAATAAGATAGACCTCTCTGGCACCAGCTTGTTCAGCTGCCTCTCGAACTGCCCTTCTTTCCACCTCTGTAATCCCTGAGGGAACACCAATAACAATTCGTGGTCTGACCAATGCCTTTCGATTATGTACCTTGGTAATAAAATGCCTGATCATCCGTTCTGTAATCTCAAAATCAGCAATAACCCCATCCTTGAGTGGTCTGATAGCCACAATATCCCCTGGTGTTCTACCAAGCATCCTTTTGGCTTCCTCTCCAACAGCCAGTACCGCCCTGGTATCCTTCTGGATAGCCACTACTGACGGTTCACTCAAAACAATCCCCTCACTCCTCACATGAACAAGGGTATTAGCTGTTCCCAGATCAATCCCAATATCGTTTGAAAAAAGACCAATGATAGAACCAAATAACATTATTTTTCTCCTCCTTGCAATTAATTCGTAAGCATTTAGCAGTCAAAAGGGTTCAAGGGGTAGGGGAACGGTTATGACCGTTCCCTGCTAACTTTTATTCAATCGTGTCAACTCATTTCTTGCTTCTACATGATTTGGTGAAAGCCTTAATACCCTTCTCCATTCCTTTTCCGCATCCCTTAAATTCCCCTGTTTCTTGTAAATACAACCAAGCTGATAATGTGTTTCCACAGAATTGCGGTCCAACTTCAATATCTTCTTATATTCATTGCTGGCATAGTCCAGCTCATCTTTAAGAGAATATATTTCTCCCAGAATAGAGTATATCTTTATCTTAAACTCATCGTCCAATCCTCTGACGCTTAATACCTCATGGAAGGCATTTATCGATTCATGATAAAGTCCTTTTATCTTATATGTCCAGCCGAGGTTATACCAGGCAGAGATATCATTGGGATTAAGCCCTCTTGCTTTTTTATACTCCTCTATGGCATTATCAAAGGCATTCTTTCTAAAGTAAAGATGACCCAGATACAGATGAATATCCGAATGCTTAAACCCTTCATTAATAGCTGTCTCAAACTCTTCCTTAGCCTCACGGTAGCATGCCTTTTCCGGGGTTAACCTACTCATCTTAAAATAGGTCAGACCCAATTGATAATGAGTCTCAGGGGTTAGCTTCTTATCCTTATCGATGATGATTGCTCTCTGGAAAAAACCAATCGCTTCTTGAAAAAACTTTCCCTTTTCTTCAGGGTATTCACTCGCAATTGCCTTAGAGGTAAACGATTTACCAAGGGCAAGGTATGCCTCTACACTTGTTGGATCATTTTCCAGATTCTTCTTATACCTTGCAGTAGCATCCTCTGGTGGGATACAGGCCTTATTGGCTCCCAGGAAAACCAGAGAAATAAATACTACCACTAATATGCCACGTCCAATAAATTGTTTTTTCCTTGCCTTTGACCGATACGAACGAGAACTTCCCCATTGTCTAACAGGATGGGAATAATAATTCATCCCTTTCCCTCCTCAAATTTATCCCCCTCCCAATATTTATCCTGAAATCGGCAAGTAAATAGGGTAGATATAGCCTAAGATTCTATCTTGG